>DAOLDC010000009.1:0-21709 GCA_035327525.1 Minisyncoccota bacterium
TCAACAAACATTCCATCAGTACCAGGACTTTAATTTGTTAAAAAACTCAAATGGGTACATCAAATACAGCATTAGAAATATTCATCAATAGGTTGGCAACTGCAATAATTAATCCGTTAATTGTTGCTGTGTTTGCTGTTGCGTTGGTTGTATTTCTATGGGGCGTATTTGAGTATATTAGAGATGCTGATAGTGCAGAGGCCAGAGAAACAGGCAAAAGCCATATTATTTGGGGTATTGTCGGTATGGTTATAATGGTCGGTGTATTTTCAATAATGAAAATTGCCGTGGACACCATAAAATAAATTCCAAAAGTATAAACAAAAAATCACCTCATTTCTGAGGTGATTTTTTGTTAGTAAAGTCTTATTTTACAAGACTTACTTTGACAGCTTGTGGTCCTTTTTTGCCTTCTGCGATTTCAAATTCGACATTTTCACCACCTTTTAGGTCGTCAAATTGTGCGTTTTGAAGTTCGTTAGAATGGAAAAAAAGATCTTTTTCGCTACCTTCATGTTTGATAAAGCCGTAGCCTTTATCCATGATTCTTACGATTTGTCCCTTTTGCATTTAATTTATTCTATATAAGCCAATAAAACCTCAAATAAACAAACAAAAGATACAAATTCGACTCTGATTCTTACTTTGGTAGTTATTTGATTAGTTTCTATTATAACCGACTCGAATTATTTTGTCAATCGTTATATTCTAATAACTTTCTCGTGGATTATTTTTTGGTCCAATTAGTAGAATATTGGTCGTTTTTTTGTATTCTTGGTAGGTCGCATTATTGCTGTATTTTTCATTCATTCTTTTTTCTAATGGCGGGATTCCAGATACAAAACGGAGTATAAAAAATACATATATCGGACTAATTATTCCGATCAAATAACTGAAATTACTAATCACCGAAAGGCTGGCAATATATATTCCGATCCAAAATTGTATCTCACCAAAATAGTTTGGATGCTGAGAATATTTCCATAAACCTGCTTCGATCCAACGACCTGTATTCTGAGGATTATTTTTAAATTTAAATTTTTGCCAATCAGAAACTGATTCAATTATTAATCCTATAATGGATATTATTAATCCGACAAATAACAAGTAATAATTTGTAGCAATTTTTTCAACATTTAGAAAGTGTATTGCAGGTAACATTATTATCCAAACACTTATCGCTTGTAGTATCCAAAAGCCAAAAAATTTCCAGAAATATTCTCTAATACCGTCAAAGCGAGCATCTTTTTTTGTCTTGAGAATTCTGATAAGTAAATATGAAATTATACGAATTGACCACAAAATTATTGGTAAAATAAATATTATTTCGAGGGCTGTCATACCAGATCTGTAAAATAGCAAAATAGAAATTAATAAAAATGATAGACCATATGACATATCAGTCAGTTTGTCAGTTTTGAAAATAAATGCAGGTACAAAAAAAGTTATATTTATTAATATAGATATCAGTAATGCAAATATGTATTCCATAATCAACATTATAACATGTTTCCTGATGCAAATAAAAAAAGCACGTTCAGGGAACGCGCTTTTGTGAGTCAGCACATTTATTAATGTACTGACTCGTGTTGAATTTTTGCTACCTCGCCGAGAATGACATTCTCGAGCGTGGTAACAAACATCGGATGCACATCCAACTCGTGCTTTGCCATGAATTCGACTTTGCAAAAGCTGACATGGGCTGAAATACCAATGTACAGCTTACCAAGTTGCTGGCAAAGATTTGCCAGTTTGGTGCCATTGTATTCAATGTCGCCAAGCCCATGATCCAACAGGACTAGGTCGTTAGCGACAATTTGTTGCTCGACTTCTAGCAAATCTGGCATTCTAACCGGCGGTGCCCTGCCTTTGACGTATGTCATGGTGCAGATTGTTACGACCGCCCAGGGCAGGATATTTCGGATAATCCCCGCCATCTTTTCGGCCACATCCCTTTCGTCATCAACGATTAGGATTTTCAAACTAAACTCTTTCATAACAAACTCTCACTCTCTAGCCTTATTTTGAGGCTTTTTTTGATTAATTCTGTTTTATAATTCCGATCTCAAACCACACCTGACGAATCAAAATTTTTCTAAAGAACATACAAATAATTATACTACATACAAAACAGATACATGTCAAATTTGTCATAACCTGCGCAAGTTGTTATTATTTAAAAGCAATAATTAAATTTTGACTATGAAAAATATTTTATTAATATTATTATTTTTGATCCTAATATTTTTTATAATTTTTAACTTGAACAAAAAAAATAATAATCAAAACTTAATATCAGAAACAAATATGCAAAACAAAAAAGTAACATTGAATACGAATATGGGCGACATCGTACTGGAATTATATTTAGATGAATCGCCAAAAACAGTTGAAAATTTTGTAAAATTAGCAGAGGCTGGATTTTATGACGGAACAAAATTTCACAGAGTAATAAAAGATTTTATGATACAAGGCGGCGATCCTCTAACAAGAGATGATTCAAAGAGAAACTTTTGGGGAACCGGAGGACCTGGTTATGTTTTTGAAGATGAAAAGAATAATGTTTTGCTAGTTGAGGGGGTAATTGCAATGGCAAACGCGGGACCAAATACAAACGGCAGTCAGTTTTTTATCATTACAGCACCAGAAACATCTTGGTTGCAAGGCAAACACACTGGTTTTGGAAAGGTAATTGAGGGATTTGATATTGTTATGAAAATTCAGGATGTTGATACGCAGAAACCGTCTGATCAACCACTAGAAAATATCATTTTGGAAAAAGTAATTGTAGAGTAAATTCATAAATTCCGGAATTAGTCTAATAAACGATTAATTAAAAAAATAATTAATCGAACAAATAGATTATATAATCGTCTATTTCTCTCTGTGTCAAATCATAAAAGAATTTTTTTTGCTTGAATAAGTATGTGGCCAGTTCAATACCAACAAATCGCCAATGCCACGGTTCGAATTGATAATATGAGTTATTTTCTGGATAGGACAAGGTAAAACCGTATTTGTGAGCGTTTTGTAACAACCATGCATATTCTGGCGATCTAGCAAAACCGCTAAAGGTGGCACCAACTGTCGGATTGGTAAAATCAACTGTCGTACCTAATTGATGCTCTGAATATCCTTGGTCAGCAGAGAATTGGTTGGCGGTTCCAGCGCCGTATGTAACAGTGTAAGCACCTTTCAGAATGGCCTGCTCATGAAAAGATCTGAATGCTGAAATCACAAGCAAATTCAATCCGTCATCACTGGCGTCGTCCAATAGATCTCGTAAATATGGCCAAACATCGATATGAACTTCGTATTTTCGGTTTTTGTCATAACCATATTCTGACGGAACTGCTCTCAAATCAATAGGTGCATAATGTTCATTCAAGAAATATACTTTTGAATATTTTTGCAGCAATTCTTTGTCGGTTCTTGTAATTTTGTCTAATTCATCAACATTTCTATTGACTCTGTCAAATTGTTTTGCAAGTGATTCAGATTTTTTTTCTGCTGATTGTAAAGCATCTGCGATTGATAAATTTTCTTCTTTCGCAGCAATCAAAACTTCTTCAATATTTAGAATTTTTTGTTCTAAGGATTCCGACACAGAATCAAAATCGTTTTCTATTTTTGATATTTTGCTTGAAATATTAAACTGCGCAAAAATAATATAAGCAGACATACACAACACAAGCAAAATTGCCAAGTCAATTCCTAATATTTTATAATTTATTTTGCCGTTTATTTTTTCTAACACTTTTTTATTTTATTTTTTTAATATATCCCGGATTTCTGTTAATAGTACGACATCTGCAGGCGGTTTTGGTGGGACTTTTGGTTTTTCTTCCTCTTTTCTTTTTAATTTATTTATCTGTTTTATAACTAGAAAAATCGCAACTGCAATTATAAGAAAACTAATTATACTGTTTATAAATAATCCATAGTTCAAATTAATAGCTGGGCTCATATCTGTGGCTGGTTTTAGAATCCATACTTTGTCCGAAAAATCTATGCCACCAGTTAGTAAACCAAGTGGTGGCATCAAAACATCTTTTACAAAGGAATTTACAATTGTACCAAAGGCACCACCAATAATTATACCAACTGCCATATCAATAAAATTACCTTTTACAGCAAAATCTCTAAATTCATCTAATATTTTCATAGTCTGATAATTATACTCTTTATTTTTTCTAAAATAAAGTATAATGGTTGCTGTACGTATTATTAATTAATTAAAATAACAAAAATTTATATTTATGTCGAAGATCAAGAAAGTTGTTGCAAGAGAGATTTTGGATTCACGCGGAAACCCAACTGTAGAAGTTGACTTAACATTATCAGATAATTCTTTTGGGCGCGCGGCGGTGCCATCTGGCGCTTCGACAGGTAAATATGAAGCAGTTGAATTGAGAGATGAAGATAAAAAACGTTATGGCGGCAAGGGTGTATTGAAGGCCGTTTCAAACGTAAATACTATTATTGCAAAATCCTTTAAAGGAAAAGATTTTAATCAAAAAACATTAGACACATATTTGATTGAATTGGACGGAACTGAGAATAAATCAAAATTGGGAGCAAATGCTATTCTCGGAGTTTCTCTGGCTTTTGCGCATGCTGTAGCAAAATCAAAAAAGCAACCTTTGTACAAATATTTTGCGCAAATTTCAAAATCAAAAAACAAAATTCAATTACCGGTG
Source organism: Minisyncoccota bacterium (assembly GCA_035327525.1). Taxonomy (GTDB): domain Bacteria; phylum Patescibacteriota; class Minisyncoccia; order Phycocordibacterales; family JAACPR01; genus JAKLEX01. Next base: position 4,701 of record DAOLDC010000009.1, read on the forward strand.
CCAATGATGAACATTTTGAACGGTGGAAAGCACGCAGAAAAATCCACAGATTTTCAAGAATTTATGATTGTGCCACATGGGTTCAAAACATTTTCCGAGTCCTTGCGTGCCGGAACAGAAGTTTTTCATGCGCTAAAGAAAATTTTGCATGATCGCGGATTTGGAACGACTGTCGGCGATGAGGGCGGATTTGCTCCAAGTTTGCCAAATAATGAAAGTGCTGTTGCATTAACAATTGAAGCAATAGAAAAAGCCGGTTACAAACCACAGACCCAAATTTCTATCGCATTGGATGTTGCATCATCTGAATTGTTTCAGAATGGAAAATATTTTTTACAAACAGAAAACAAAACTTTGACTAGCGCTGAAATGGTTGATTACTATGTCGATTTGTGTGCAAAATATCCAATTATTTCTATTGAAGATGCGTTGGATGAAGACGATTGGGCGGGCTATGAATTGCTAACTGCGCGATTGGGCAGAAAAGTTCAATTGGTCGGAGATGACTTGTTCGTAACAAATGTAAAAAAATTACAACAGGGAATTGACACTTATGTTGCGAATTCAATTTTGATAAAAGTAAATCAAATTGGAACAGTTTCAGAAACGATAGACGCTATCAATTTGGCAAACAAAAATAAATATACAGCTGTAATGTCACATAGATCAGGTGAAACAGAGGACTCTACAATTTCTGATTTTGCCGTTGGAGCCGGTGTCGGGCAGATCAAAACAGGTTCATTATCAAGAAGTGATCGAACCGCAAAATATAATCAGTTGTTAAGAATAGAGGAATCGTTGGGAAAAAAAGCGTTGTATTTGGGTAAGAAGGTTTTTGGGAAGTAAAAAATAGATTAACATGAAAAAACAAGTCGCATTAATAATTTTGGATGGATGGGGACATAGAACTGATTCGACTGATAATGCAATTGCAAAATCAGATACAGAATATTTTGATTATTTATGGGACAAATATCCGCACAGTTTTCTGCAAGCAGGAGAGGAACATGTTGGTTTGCCAAAAGGTCAGGTTGGAAATAGTGAAATTGGTCACATGACAATTGGTGCTGGACAAATCATTGATACTGATTTAGTGAGAATATCAAAAACAATAAGCTCTGGCGAATTCGAGCAAAATCCATGTCTAAATAAAACATTTGAACACGCGGAAAATAATAATTCAATGATCCATATAATGGGTCTGTTGGGTAATGGCGGAGTTCATTCCCATCAAGAGCATTTGTTGGCATTGATTGATTTTTTACAAAATAAAAATAAAAAATTAATAACGAAAAATAAAAAACCAATCAAAGCTGCACTACATTTGTTTACAGACGGCCGCGACTGCAATCCGCAAGACTCCATCTCCGCGCTCGAACAGCTCGCACCACGCCTAAACAATGACATTTTTATCTCAACAATTTCCGGCAGATATTTTGCAATGGATCGTGATAATAATTGGGACAGATTAGAAAAATTTATGCAATTGATTTCGCGGGAAAATTTCGCGACAAATGCATCGCAAAATCCTGCGCAACAAAATGACGCGGCGCAGTATGCAGAAAATCCAGCGACAAATGCATCACAAACCAATATAAATTTTGCAATTTCGGAAATAAAAAAACAACATCACGCCGGCAAAAGCGACGAACACATCGAACCCTTCGCGGTCGCCAACGCGCCACTACAGAAAAATGATGGAATAATAATTTTTAATTTTCGAGCTGATCGCGTTCGAATGTTGACTGCAAAATTATTGGAACAAAACATTGCACAAAAACAAAATTGGCAAATTACAACTTTTACAGAATACAATTCTGATTTTGCTGTTGATGTGGCTTTTCCTGCTCGACAAATCGAAACAGTTTTGGCAAACGAAATTTCTCTGGCAGGTTTGACCCAAGCACATATTGCCGAAACCGAAAAATTTCCTCATGCGACATATTTTCTAAACGGTGGCAGAGAAGAGCCACATATCGGCGAGGAACATGTTTTGATTGCAAGTCGCAAAGATGTTGCAACTCATGATTTGGCTCCAGAAATGCGCGCTCGCGAAATTGCAGATGTGGCAATAGAAAAAATAAAATCAGGCGTCGATTTTGTTTTTATAAATTTTGCCAATCCTGATATGGTTGGACACACCGCAAATTTGCCAGCAATAATAACTGCAATCGAAACAGTCGATAGGGAATTAAGGAGGGTAATCGAAGCACTACTGAAAAATCACGGAGTGGCGATTGTAACGGCAGATCATGGAAATGCTGAGTTAAATATAGATCCAAAAACAAAAGAAAAACATACTTCGCACACGCTCAGTCCAGTTCCATGTATTCTTGTTGGCGAAAAATTAGAAAATTCCTTATTGAATGATGGCTCACTAAAAGATTTGACACCAACAATTTTGCAATTATTTGAAATAAAAAAACCAGTCTCAATGACTGGAGAAAGTTTGATTTATAATAAGTAAAATAAATTCAATTTTATAAAATTTTGAAAAAAGAAAACCCCGAGCGTTGGCCGCGGGGTTTTTGTTATTGTTTGAATCGTGCGGTTCCGCACGATTTAGAACAGTTTTCTGGTGTAACGGATTGTTACCGCTTCACCATTCCTCGGCACGCGGAACTGAATTCCGTGTATCGAGGCCTGCTGAGTTCTGTCTTGAACCCAGAGATACCTATCACAGGTCGAGTCCTTGAGGGCCCAACCTGCAGAGTCGGTATGTCCGGGGAAGACATACGGCATTCCGTTCGGTTTATACCAACGGACGAGAAAGTTCTCGTCGTCTGTAGTCCACTGGAAGTAGCTGCCGTTTACTGCAATTATCTCTGAAGTCTCGCCGGGAGATAACTGCAGTACTATCGGACCGGACGATCGGACGACCACCTGCTTTGTCCTTTCGGACTCAGTGCAGGAGGCCAGCCAACCTGATGAACAATCAGGCATCATCACCAACACTATTATGGCGATGATAACCCAGACTGCCCACTTGACGATTTTTTTGACCACGTCGTCGGTTGCCGTGGTTGCCGTTGAGGTCGGCGCTGATTTTTTTGCCATAATACTCCTTATTTTGATGGCTTTGTGGTGGATTGGCCACCATGATGTCCACCACCACGTTGACCGCCTTGTCTTCTTCCGACACTTTGACCTGCACCACCCTGGCCACCCCTTGCGCGCTTACGCAAATTATCGGCAGCTACTCGAACGATGTCTTCCTTGGCTTCTTGGGACAGTCCCTCGAGACCAGAGATATTGACGTCGTAGGCCTCGACTTCGTCCGACGTAATCCTTACGATCCGCCAAGCCTCATCCATCACATCCTTTGGTACGCCACCAGGCTTTTTATTCAAAGCGATTTGCTCTGCACTATAGCCCTGCTTTTTCAGCAAGTATTCTACAGCACTGAACAATCTTTTGATGACAGCAACGTTCTCGTTGGCTTTTTTGACCTCAGGACTGTAATCGATGTCACCAATCAACAGACTGTTGATGGTTACTCCGTACATTTCCTCCTTTTCCTTGAGACCATTCGTTGCCTTCTCATCAAGAATTTTCTTGGTGATTTTTGCTCGGTCAGCCATCACGACCTCAATTTTTTTGCCTTTGCAGACATTACTGATGAGGCCTTCCATGAACTGGTTGAATATGATCTTCAACTCAGCGTTCCTGGAACCTTCTTCAATACTGATGTTAACCAGTTTCTGAATAAGGTTCTGATCTGGCTGTAATGTGCCAGACCATTTTAGTTTTCCAACCGCCGAGTCAAACTCGATCTCTGGATTTCCACCCAGTATGTCGCCAATTTTTTCCAAATTGACGTAGTGTTTGTTGTCGATTGATTCCCACGGAGATTTTGCATTGAACCCAGCGCGAAAAAGTTTATACAAGATAATACCTTTTTCACCGATTGTTCCGAACAAAACCGGCGTTGCTAATGCAATCTTATTTCCCGGCACTGTGGTGAAAAACACCTTGGTTAAACCGGCCGTTCCACCACCTGCCAACACCCCGACTATTATCGGGATTATCGGATGATAAAGACCGATTTTTGCAAATATCAAGGCTGTCCCGATATTTGCACCAGCCATCGCCAGTGCGATGAACGCAAAGTATTGCGTCCATCGATTGGTCTGATCGACTTCAAGGTTTGGATCCTCAGTTTTCTGACCGGTGATGCAAAGTCCGATCATCACACCACTTATCACCGCAACCAAAAACCAAAACAATATAAACGTGCTCATACTTACTCCTTCTAGCCGATTTTACGGCTTTTAACCTGCTTTTTTTAAAGGATCATTTATCTGACAACAGGCCAGATAATTCTATTTCTGCTATCTATTATAACATACTAAATATCATTTTGTCAAACGTAAAAGTTTTTTATTTTGAAATTAAGGTTTTTTATATATTTTGTTATTTAATCTATAATTACTGTTTCAGAAAAGTTGCTACCATCAATAGAAATTGTTCCTTTATACTTTGTTTTTGTTTCCTCAAAATAATCTCTATAAAACTCAAAAACTATTACATCAGGGATACTGTCATAGGAAATTTTAATAATTTCAACATTATTTTTGATAGCATCAATCAGTTTAATAAATTCAATATTTTTAACGGAAGAAATTTCAGCAACAAATAAACCTGGAGTCCCTCCATAAATATCATTGCTTTGTGATGTGTAGTAAACAATATAATTTTTTCCTTTTGCTTGAATTACTTCAATAATACTTGGGCTCAATGAGAGTGCTGAATCGTTATATTCTCCAGTCATTGAATCAACGATTCCCAACTTCGAGCCATCATACGCAGTTTGATAATATAGAATATATATACCATTTGGAAACCAAGTAGGATTAACAAATTTTTCAACATTATCACCCTCAATACTATTTGAAATTGTGTTGACACGTATTGTTCTAATGATTCCTGTTGCTAAATCTAAAATTTTTAATCCTTCTGAATCGGAATAAGCAACCTTCATACCATCAGGAGATAAATCAATACTTGGTGGTAACCCCGTCCATGTGTTACCAGAATTATCGACTGAAAACACTTCTTCGTAAGTAAAACTTTTTAATAGATTTCCATTTTTCTTTATTTGAACATCAACCTCTTTTTTAATCTTCTTTGCGTAAAGTGTTATTACACCGTCTGTCGATCTCTGAAATTTATCTCTTGTGGCGTTTTGTTCCGCATCGGTTTGTTGTACTTCAATATCAATAATTTCGGTAGTTATGGATCTGTTTTGATAAGCATACATACCACTACCTATAACTAAAATAGCGATAATAGCAATCAATCCTACCATCGCAAAACCACCCTGTTTTTTTGTTTTGTTCATAATTTGATTCTGGTGCGCGGGAGAGGACTTGAACCTCCACGCCTTACGGCACTTGCTCCTAAGGCAAGCGTGTCTGCCATTTCACCACCCGCGCAATTTCTACTACATATCTCAAATACTGTTATATATTATACTTAAAAACTTTTTTGAGCAAGAGAATCAGAAGTGGTATAATCAATATTATTAGATTAAACAAAAAAATTCATGAAAATATTCAGTAACTGGACATTCAAGTGGTGGGAGGTTGGGATATTAAAAATCGGTTTGATCTCGTTGGGTATTCTGCTTGGAATATATTTTGGCGAATATATTTCTGGATTGTCATGGTTGTGGTGGTTGTTATTTATTGCAACAGCTATTTATTTTTTGGTAAGGATGTTTGGAAAAAATAATTCTGATGTTTCTAGCATCACCGAAACCAGAAGTTGACATTGTGTTTAAGGCATTTTGATTCGGATGTATTGTATGGTATTCTTTTTCCAGAAGTAGTACGCACATAAATTGGAGGAAGGGTCATGATTAAAAAAGGAACAAGTCGCATCGTCTGGTTGATTCCTAGTATGGGATTAGCCATAAAATTTCCAATCGTTCGTTTAAAACTCTTTTTTCTTTCGTTTTTTCATTGTCTAAAGAAACCAGATGAAAGATTAAGATTTTTTCTTACCTACGCGGTAGATATACCGCATGGCGCACGTTGGTATGTTCTGAAGGGGTTCTCTGACAACTGGAGAGAGTTCGTCTTTTTTCTGAAACACAGAGAAGGAGATTTCCTTTTACCAACTTTCTTTTCTTTTTTTGGCCTTTTTAATATTTCACCATTAGTTAGTGGACTGGATGAAAAGCCGGAATTGGAAAGAAAATTATGGAGTAAGTTGCTTGATATTACAGACCATGAAGTGCTTAAAGATGGGCACCACTTTTCGGAAGGTAAAAACTTTTGTTATTACAAAAAGCGTTTACGGATGAGTGATTATGGGAGTGCAGTAACCCAAAAAATCATTCTCAAACATCTTGATGCTCTCAATCAATTATCAAAGGATTTCCAATAAAGCCACCAGTCTGCACACTGGCGGCTTTTTACTAGGTAAGTAAATTACGAGGATTTTTTCCTAATAATGCTAGAAATGTTATAATAAACAAACATGGAAATATCGAGACCAAAATCTAATCAGCCGTTACCCGATAATGCTGTTTGTGTTTTCAAGGGTAAAATATTTGATACGTATCAATGGGAGCAGAAAATGTATGACGGTTCAATAAAAATATTTGAAAAATTAAAACGGCCAGATACGGTAGTTATTTTTCCTGTTTTAGACGATGGCAAAATACTTTTGAGTTTACAAGAACAACCCGGCAAGGAACCATACATTGCTGGTTTTGGTGGAAGAATGGATGAAGGTGAAAAAATATTGGATGCTGCAAAAAGGGAACTACTTGAGGAAACTGGTTATGTGGCGTCCGAGTATGTTCTATGGAAAGCTAAACATCCGAACTCAAAAATTGATTATGTTGTTTATTTTTTTATCGCCAAGAATTGTAAAATAGTTTCAGAGCAAATTCTAGATGGTGGTGAAAAAATTGATTTGATTTCGGTTACTTTTGACGAATTTCTGCAAAAAGCACGTGACAAAAAGTTTATGGAAAAAGAGATAATTCCAGACATGTACGAAGCATTAATTGATCCAAGTAAATATATTGAGCTCAAAAAATTGTTTTCAGAATCTGCCTCGGTTTGATTTATTTTATTTATATACTATAATTTGGTACAGAACATGGGGGGAATTATATATGGCAAAAAGAATTGTCAGAAAAAAATTAAATCAGAGTCGCTGCAAAAAAGCCTCATCTGATGACATGGACATGGTGCAAATCTATCGTCGGGAAACCCGGAATCTTCCGAAAAGTTATCCTTCGCCATTTGCACTAATACCCAGTCTGGAATAGTAGTCTACTATTCCGAAACCAAGGCGCCGCCCGCAAGGACACGGCGCCTTTTTATTTCAAAATCTCCCACAATTTTATCAACTCCTCTAAAATTTGGTTAGTAATACCGACTTTGTAGTCCACTGCGTTTTTAACTATACTTCTCAAATTTTTCTAGACCTATATTGTAGATTTTAGAACTTTTGATATGGTGGAGTGTCGGTGTGGGGTGAAATGTGATACTATTTTTATATGAATATAGAAGGAATACAACCAAATCAAGAAGCTTTAGAACAATCATCAGATAAAAATGTATCGGGTTTTGAATTTAGAACACTTAAAAATTCTGAAAGAGGAACAGAAATAGGATATGCTACAATTAAATTAGAAGACGTTAACTCTCCAGATTTTCCAAATCATGTCAGATCGCTTCTTGATAAATTCTATGATTTACAAGGAGAAGACAAGCCTGATATACCAGATATACCAGACGACCCTAACCGAATGGTGAATGTGCCTAGTTATGAATCCGCAAGGCGATCGTATGTTAAATTTTTTAGAGAGTTTGTCGCGTCTACAAAAGAAGAAGTGTGGGGGATTATTGGACCGAGACAAGACGATCCAAATCACGGTGTTGATGAAAAAAAACAATATCTGTTTTTAGTAAAAAAAATGGCAACGAAATTGTTAATTCTTCCGCAACCATTTATAAATGGAATGTTTTCTTCACGATTTGGTGCAAAGAATCCTTTTGAAAATTTGTTGTCTATTTTAGATAGAGGGTTTTTTTCTGAAAGAAGAGACGGAAATACTAAGAGAAAACTACGTAGGGATCACATATTTAATCCTGCTTATGTTGTAAAAATGAAGGGTGAAGCTGGTGATATTAGAAATGGGGATTCGTACTCTGTAGAATTATTTCCCGAGGAGGGTCACGACGCTACACCTGACTACGTAGTACACAAAGCATCTCCAAACAGAATTTCCTCAGTTAATATTATGTTAGACGAGCTGGTGTCATCTGAAGAAAAAGAGAAAAAAATGTCATATTATAGAAAAATAATTTTGGAAAAATATAAAGTTCCAGTGCGTTTTTTTGTATCGTCAGGTAGTGATGAACAGGATAATTCTGATTATCCAGTCGCTAAACCAACTCGAATATATCCAAAAGCAGCAACGAAAGATAGTCTGGAGGAGACGAAATAATAAACTTGGAAATTTTTATATGGGTCATATATACTTTAATACAAAACATTTTACCACCACCACCCATAATACCACCTATTTGTTACTTAGTATTCTAGCTAGGAATGTTAGCTCCTTAATGATTTGATCTGCAATACCGACTTCGTAGTCCGCCCAGCAGGACTCGAACCTGCGACCCTCCGCTTAAGAGGCGGGTGCTCTACCAGCTGAGCTATGGGCGGTTTGTGTAATTTTGTAAATTCAATAAATTTTTCTAATAAAAATTTCAGCATATCACTAACAGCTTTGTTTTTATTGTGCTCAGGGCGGGAGTCGAACCCGCATCCGCTTTAGCAGACAACATTTTAAGTGTTGCGCGTATACCAATTCCGCCACCCGAGCAGTTATCTTTTTTAAATAATGTTTGTTCACCAAAAAAAATAAAACCTATCTTTAAATTTTTTTTCAAACACTACTTGAGGCGTGGGCGGGAATCGAACCCGCGCATGGAGGATTTGCAGTCCCCAGCGTTTCCACTTCGCCACCACGCCATTCTAAATTTCTTTTGTTAAATCGTCAATTCTCTGACGCTTCTTTTCGCCAACGTCAATCAAAAAATTAAACCATGGAATATGTTGTAATCTTGTTTCTGACTTTACGAATTCTCGAAACTCGTTCAAATTTCTTTTCAAAAAATCCATTGCTTTTTCTTCTGAATCTTCTGGAAAAACTGTAACAAAAATATCAGCTCTTTGGAAGTCTGTTGATAATCTTACACTAGTAACGGTAATCATAGAATTTTGATTTGCCTCCCTTAGAATAAATTCGGCCGCAGCATGACCGAGTATTTCTAATATTTTTTCTTTTCTATGAGGATGATTATCTATCATTTTATTTTTTTACTTTTTCTATAATTTCAATTTCATCCCCTGGTACAATTTCGTATTTTGATTCTATACATAGGCCAAATTCATTTCCTTCAGTAATTTCTGTTACTTTTGTTTTTTGGCTTTGTATTTCTTTTATTTTTCCACGACCAATGTCTTCACCTCTGCGCCAAATTTTTACTTCGCTTGAGACCTTCATTATTCCGCTCAATACTCTAGCGCCTAACACCTGGTTACTTTTTGTTTCATTGAATTTTTTCAAAATCTTTGATTTTCCAACACTTTCCTCAACTTCGATTCTTGGTCTCTTATTTTCTATTTCTTTTTCTATCCAATCAACCAATTCATAAATTATATCAAATGTTTTTGTAACAACATTTAGTCTATCAATCATTATTTCGGCTTGTTTGTCTATATCAATACCAAAACCGACTATAATAGAATTTTCGTTGCCACTGGCAGTTTTGACATCGATTTCACTAATGTTTCCTGTTCCAATAGAAACTATTCTTATTTTTGAATTGATAGTCGGCATTTTTTTTAGCTCATGTTCAACTGCCTCTATTGATCCGTGTGTATCTGCCTTGATTATAATTGGAACTGTAAAAATTTTTTCTTCGCCGGAATTGTCATTATTTTTTGCGAATCCGTTTTGTGATTCCTTGCTTTTTTGTGCCAAAAATAGTTCCTTGAACAAATCGCAACTTTTTTCGGCTTCTTTTTTTGTGTCGAATGCTTGGAATTTTTCACCCACAACAGGAAAGGCGTTCCAACCACATATTTTTACAGGTTTTGAAACCGTTGCTGATTTTATTGATTTACCATCATGATCTTCGAATATTCTAACTGGTGATAAATTGCCTTGGCAGGCCACAAATTGACCCTGCTTCAATGTTCCATCTTTTATTATTAGAGTTGCTGAAATACCCTTGTTCTTGTCCTTGTGAGCCTCTATTACAAAACCTTCTGCCATTGAAGATGTGTCCGCTTTCAGGCCCTCTACCTCAGAAGCAACCAGTATCAAATCAAGTAGGCCATTGATATTTGCGCCCGTTACAGCAGATATTTCTACTGCAGGAATTGTTCCACCATAACCTTCAACATAAATTTGATTTTCAATCAAATCATTTTTTACCTTCTCAATATTTGCTCGTGGAGAATCTATTTTGTTGATTGCAACAATAAAAGAGAGTTTGTCGTTTTTTATACACTCTAGCGCCTCGATTGTTTGTGGCATTACACCATCTTCCGCAGAGATAATTAATATGGCAATATCAGCAACTTTTGCACCTCTAGCTCTAACACCACAAAAAGCAGAATGTCCTGGCGTATCCAAAAAAGTTATTTTTTTTGTAATACCATCAGAATTTTTGTGTTCGATTTCGTACGCGCCCAAATGTTGTGTTATTCCGCCAGATTCCTTTGCAACAATATTCGAATGTCGAATATAATCAAGCAGGGTAGATTTGCCATGATCAATATGACCCATTATAACTACAACGGGCGGTCTTTCTACTATTGTTTGTTGCTCTTTTCTTTCTGGCATTTTTTAATATAAATTTAACTTACTTTGGTAGAATAAAATATTTTTCTACTACACTCTTGTTATTAGATACTATACCTACACAATGCAGGATTCCTTCGCCTTTGTCAAAGCCAAAGTTTCTTCACCCGATAATTCCACATCGGATTTGTAGTTTTTTATGGACTTAATGAACAAGCTAATTCTGTCTCTGGCATGCAAACTGGATAGTATTATTCCATCACCTTTTTCATTCAAAAATGCTGTAGCAAAACTTTTTCCACCAGATTCCAAGCCAGTAAACGCATTAAAGGATACAGATTGCACTGATCTAATACTGGTCGATAATCTTTTTTCAACATTAATAAGATGATTTTCAATTTCTGTTTTAAATTTTGAAAAATCATTTAATTCATTTTGAATTGTCAAAAAACTATCCTCCAATGAGGCCGCATTTTTGCCCCTCAAAAGTCTTTTGATTTTGATCTCAAGTCTAATATTCCAAATTAATAAAACCACAAAAACTAGAGATAATCCCAAAACTATGTATATAATAATTTGTAAGTCGAATAAATTAATCATAGAAATTTATTATATAACATGTTAATGAAAACTAATAGAGTATTTTTGGATTATGCATCAACCACGCCAGTCGATAACAAGGTTGTCAAAATTATGCAATTGTATTTGAATAAATTTTTTCATAATGCATCTGCATTGTATAGCGAAGGTGTTGCTAACAGACAAACAATAGATGATTGTAGAAAAAAAATATCCAGAATTGTTCAATCAAGGCAAAACGAAGTCATCTTTACTGGAAGTGGTACGGAAAGTATCAATTTGGCAATAATTGGAACAGTTAGAGAAATTGCTGAAAAAATAAAAAAAGAAAAAAAAGATTTTGTTCCACATGTTATAACAACAAATATTGAGCATGTTGCTGTTTTGGAATCAGTAAAAAGAATAGAAAAAGAAGGCGCTAGCGTAACATATTTGCCTGTTGCCGAAAACGGGCAAATTTCTGAAAACGATATTATAAATGCGCTGAGACCAGAAACAGTTCTGATTTCAGTAATGTTGGCAAATAATGAAATAGGCACAATTCTACCAATCAGAAAAATCGGAATTGCAATTTCAAAATACAAAAAAGAAAATAACAGATCAAGAAATAGTTTTCCATACTTTCACACCGACGCTAGTCAAGGCCCAAATTATTTGGAAATAAATATTGATCAATTATCTGTCGACATGATGACGCTGGACGGTTCAAAAATATATGGGCCAAAAGGCGTTGGCTGTTTGATCAAAAAAAGTTTTGTTCCACTCCAACCAGTTTTGTACGGCGGATCACATGAATTTGGTTTTCGACCGTCAACAGAAAATTTGCCACAAATTGTTGGCTTTACAAAAGCACTAGAAATCGCGGATGAAAATCGAGAAAAGGAATTTGTGCGATTATCAAAATTGCAAAATTATTTTTTTGAAAAAATAGTCTCACAAATTCCAAACACAAAAATAAATGGTGATACAAAAAATCGTTTACCAAACAATATTTCTATTTGCATCGATGGATTGAACTCTGAGTTTGCCGTAATCCAAATGGATGACCAGGGTGTGTGCTGTGCTGCAATGTCAGCCTGCAAAAATCTGTCAGGGGAGGCAAATTCCTATGTTGTTGAAGCGATTTCTACTAATTGCGGTAGATCATCATTACGGTTTTCTATGGGTAGATTTACAAAAAAATCTGATATTGATTTTGCAATAAAGGCTCTGAAAAAAATAACTAAAATAAATATATAACATCAACTTTATTTTTTTAAAAAATAATGTATTATAGATATTAATTATGGAAGATTTAAACGCACAACAAATTGTATTATTAACATTATTAGTAAGCTTTGTTACATCGATTGCAACAGGCATAACTACCGTTTCTTTGTTAGAGCAGGCACCAGAGCCAATAACCCAAACAATCAATCGTGTTGTTGAAAAAACAGTCGAAAGAGTTGTCGAGGTAAAAGGTGACAACAACACAACGGTTGAAAGGGTTGTAGAAACAGTGGTTGTTAATGCAGAAGATTTAACAACCCAAGCAATCTCAAAAAATTCTGATAGTCTGGTAAGAATTTTTAATCGATCTGGCGATCTAAAAACTTTTGTTGGATTCGGAATAATTATTTCTGACACAGGAAATGTTCTGATGGACTCTAGAAATATTTCTTCGACAAATGATTATGTTGGACAATTTGTATCTGGCGAGAAATCTCTAAATATTTCATTTCGAGAGCCAAACAACGCTTTTGCAATAATGAGCATAAAAGAGCCGTCTTCCGAAAAGTTTTTGCCAATCGTTATTGGTGACTCTCAATCATTAAAACTAGGTCAATCCGTTATTTCATTATCCGGACAATCCAATAACACAGTTTCCATCGGAATCGTTAGTTCATTAGATACAGTAGAGGTTGCAACAAATTCAGACCCAAGAACAGTTGTAAATAATATTGAAACATCCATAGAACCATCAAAGATCCAAAACGGTAGTATTTTGTTGAATCTGAAAGGTGAATTGATTGGAATGAGAATCGGGTTAGATCAAACAAAACCAAGCACTTTTATGCCAGCCCAAAAAATCAAGGATTTTATTTCATTATAAGCATTTTTAATATAAAAAAATATGATGCCACCATTCAAAAATTTCACAGCAAAAGCGAGAGAGGCGATAAAGCAATCGCACGAATTAGCAATAGAGAGGGGACAAAATCATGTCAACCCATCTCATCTTTTGACTGCATTGGTTTTGCAGGAAGAAAGCATGGTTGCCTCTATTCTTGATAAAGTTGGTGTTGATTCTTTGCTTTTGACCGAAACATTATTGGACTCCATAGAATCTCCAGAAAATGGAGAAGTTTTGTCGCCATCATTTCAAATGTATTTGGCACCTGAATTGGCACAGATAATCGAGCATTCTAATGTAATAACAAACTCTCTTGGTGATAGTTTTGTTTCAACCGAACATCTTTTTCTTGCCATGTTTGACATAAAAAGTTCAGCGAGAGAAATACTGGAAACTTTCAAAATAGACAAATCAGAAGTTTTAAAAATACTAAACGAGTTGAGAAATAGTAAGGTAGATATTACAAAATCACCAAAAACTCTCAAAGCAATTCGTAAATTTACAGAAAGTCTGACCGAAAGGGCTGCACACAACAAGCTGGATCCTGTTATTGGTCGCGATCAGGAAATCAATAGGGTTATTCAAATTTTGTCCAGAAGAACAAAAAATAATCCAATCTTAATTGGCGAGGCTGGTGTTGGAAAAACTGCAATTGTCGAAGGTTTGGCGTTGAGAATTTCAACGGGTGATGTTCCAGAGTCGTTAAAAGACAAGGAATTGGTGACATTGGATTTGGGATCATTGGTTGCTGGTACAAAATATCGTGGCGAATTTGAAGACAGGTTGAAAAAAATTATAAAAGAAGCAATACAATCTGAAGGCAAGATAATTCTGTTTATTGATGAAATACACACATTAGCGGGTGCCGGAGCATCAGAAGGTTCACTTGACGCTTCAAACATGCTCAAGCCGGCTCTAGCAAGAGGTGAAATAAAAGTAATTGGTGCGACCACACTAAAGGAATACCAAAAATACATAGAAAAAGATTCCGCATTAACACGCCGTTTTCAACCGGTGCATGTCAATGAACCATCAATTGAAGATGCTATTTCCATTATGAGAGGCCTAAAAGAAAAGTATGAACTGTATCACGGAGTCAGAATTTCTGACGATGCAATTGTTGCTTCGGTAGAGTTGTCTAGTAGATATATAACCGATAGATTTTTGCCAGACAAGGCAGTTGATTTGATTGATGAAGCATCTTCCGCACTAAAAATTTCATTAGAAAATATGCCACCAGAGCTAGAAAACACTCGCCGAAAAATAATGAGACTTGAAATTGAAAAAGAAGCTCTAAAAAATGAATCAAAAAAATCCAAAAAAACTTCTGATAGACTAAAAGAAATAGAAAAAGATGTAGCAAATCAAAAAGAGGGAATAAAAGAATTAGAACTAAAATGGAAAAACGAAAAAGACACAATCGTTTCCATAAAAGACTTGAAATCAAAATTAGAAAAAGCCAGAATTGATGCAGAGTCAGCAGAATTGACTGCAGATTTGACAAAAGCCGCCGAAATCAGATACGGACTTATTCCACAATTAGAAAAAGATCTAAAAGCAAAGGAAAAAAGACTAAAAACTCTCCAAAGCTCAAGACAAATTTTGAAGGAGAAAATTATGGAAGAGGATATTGCTTCCGTTGTTTCTCGTTGGACAGGAATTCCGGTCTCGAAAATGTTAGAAGAAGAAGCTACAAAATTGTCACGAATGGAAGAAGATTTGAAAAAAAGAATTATTGGTCAAGATAATGCTGTTCACAGAATTGCCGATACGGTGAGAAGATCGCGCGCCGGTGTTGCAGATCCCAATCGTCCAATTGGATCTTTTATCCTACTTGGTCCGACCGGAGTTGGTAAAACAGAATTAACAAAAGCGCTTGCTGAATTTATGTTTAATGACGACAAGGCATTGATTCGTGTTGATATGTCAGAATACATGGAAAGACATTCAATTTCAAAAATGATTGGTGCACCTCCAGGATATGTTGGACACGAAGAATCTGGTTCACTGACCGAGACCATTCGTCACCGACCTTATTCTGTAATTCTATTTGATGAAATAGAAAAAGCTCATCCAGAGGTTTTCAATATTTTACTGCAAGTACTAGATAATGGTCGTCTAACTGATGCAAAAGGTCGCCTGGTCAATTTCAAAAACTCAATAATTATTTTGACTTCAAATATTGGCGCAGAGCATATTGATAAAATGGAAAAAATAGGATTCTCTGTTGGCGAAACAACCAATTCACAATATCAGGATGCAAAACAAAATGTTACAAAAGCCCTGAAGGATAATTTCCGACCAGAATTTTTAAATCGTCTGGACGATATAATTATTTTCGATATTTTGGATCAGGAATCAATCAAAAAAATTACTGAAATTCAAATTGATGAGGTTAGTAAGAGATTGGATCAGAAAGGAATTTTGTTAAAAGTTTCTGCTGGCGCGATTTCCCAATTGGCAAAGGGTGGATACGATCCACATTATGGTGCGCGACCACTAAAGCGCCTGATTCAAGATAAAATTCTAAATCCATTAGCCCAATTAATTATCAAATCAACTTTGACTGAAGGTGGTACTGTGAGTGTTGACCACAAAAATAAGGAGTTTGTTTTTGATGTAAAACACGGCAAAAAAATATCTAGTTTTACTGAGAATACTGTCAGTGTGTAAGTGGATTTAAGACTATTAAACTATCAAGCAAAATGTACCAATTGAACATTTGACAAAAATGCATTTTCGCAGTATTCTTTTTTTAGAACTTGAAAGGGGTTTGCAGAATGAGCACATTTGTTGAGAAAAGAAAATCGTGGATGATAATTCTTGATTGGTTGTTTTGGCCAATAATGAAATTATCGACATATCCTGGTGAATCACCGCAAATGACGCATTTTTGGAATAATGCACATTTGTCTGTCTAGTAATAGTGTCAAAAATTTCGATCCAAGATTGATGGCGTATTGTCTTGGTGAGCCGGATGAAGCAAAAAAGGGCAAATTCTTGTTTCATCTACCAAGGTTTGGTGGCTGGAAAAAATATGTCGTAATCAAATCTGCTAATAGTGGATTGAAAAAATGGCACATTGGATGGGTAGCCAATGATCGAATTGGAATTTCTAGAATTCCCGTCAAGGGTCCAGTTCGAATGCTGATCGGACCCGAAAGTGTCAAATTTTTCGGAATAGATCTGGCATCTGGTCAACAGATCCAAATTTCGCGAGTTCATGACGGAAAAATTGGTGACCGCGGTATCTATGCGGGCACGATGCTGCTGTGAATATCGCTTCAATCATTAAACCTTTTCGCTAGAAACAAAAAACTCACAGGCTGACTTGTGAGTTTTTTTATTTTATCCTTACTTGTTTTATGTGCGCAGAGAAGGATTTGGTCACGGATAATTTTCTCGCAACGCTCGAAAATTTCCGCGACCCCGACTCCTTCGCTCATTTTCGCTTCGCTTCAATTCGCTCAGTCCGTC
>DAOLDC010000010.1:0-20570 GCA_035327525.1 Minisyncoccota bacterium
CCGCAGTCTTTTTTGGTCAAGTGCAACTTGACGAAAAAAGGAAACGAGGACTGGAATAAAAAAAATATACTAAAGTTTTTCTAAGCGGGTAATTTTATAAGTAACTTCCTATCGACTCGACCACTCGACTTCTTGCCTAACCAAAACTTCGCCTGCAGAATCAGAATCAGTCAAAATCGACTTGCTGATTTTTTCCATACGAGCAGATTGTGAACCTTTTACCAAAAAAACATTTCCGGGTTCCAAAAATTGCAGAGCAGTTTCTATTGCATCGCTAGATTTTGAAAAATGGAAATTTCGTGATTTGGCCATTCCATCTTCTATCGCCTGTTCGTTCATCAATTCCGATACAACTCCAACTGTGATCAGTACATCTATTTTTTTCCTTTTTACTAATGAGCCGATTTTGCGATGTTCGCTTGCGGAAAATCTACCAATTTCTGCCATGTCTCCCAATATTGCAATTCTTTTTCCGACAGTTTCTATTTCTGCCAAATTATTTATTGCGCTTGTTGCTGCAATCGGTGATGAATTATATGAATCATCAATCAGAATTGTATTATTCTTTCCGTTTAACAGATTCATTCTCCCCTTTGGTGGACGAAAACCATTCAGACCCTCTGACAAATCTACGATAGATAAATTCATAGAAATTCCAACAGACAATGCTGCCAAAATCGGATATACCATCTGATTTCCAATAACTCCATCGATAGAAATTGGCAAAATTTTTCCATCATAATTTACTTTGAAAGAAATTCCGGTCGGCCTTGTATCCTTGTACACAACAGAATAATTTGAAGCCATTATGTCAGAATTTTCTCCAGTTCCAAAAGTATATACTTTGTTTTTTACATACGGTTTTATTTTGAAAGCTTTTTCATCATCTGCGTTGAGAATAATAATTCCGTCTTTTTTCAGATAATTTATCAAATCCATTTCTTCACGAGTTACATCGTCTGGATCCTCAAAAAACTCAACATGAACCGGAACTTCTCCAAAAGCAGTCAAAACTGCAATATCAGGTCGTAGCCACGACGCTGTCCGGCGCATATCTCCCGGATGATCTATTCCAATTTCCAAAACCAACCAATCTGGATATTTTGGATAATATATAATTTCAAAAAAACCAATAACAATATTTTGAATCCAGTGATATGGACTATTCCAACCAGTTTCCAATCCTAAAATAGTTAGCGGAACACCGATTTCACTATTCATGCTTTTGTTATTTTTTCTAACATGTAGATTTTTTGATAGCGCTTTAAAAATCGCGTCTTTTGTGGTGGTTTTGCCGACGGTTCCAGTTATTGCAATTATTTTTGGACGATATCGTAGCAATACCAATTGCGCCTCAACTCTCAGTATAAAAAATATTATTTTTTTGATTATTTCTTTCATTTGGTTTTGGCTATTTTAATTTGTCATTTTTTAATTTGATCTATTTACTCTTTGTCTATCGGCAGGAATTTGATAATGATTTATTAAAAACTTTGTAATATTCATAAACGGCTCGGTCAATGTTTCTGATGCATATTCTGCACCAACCGGCTCAATGTGATACAAAAAAACTATAAACTCTGGATCATACGCCGGAAAATATCCAAAAAATGAGTGCAAATATTTGTCTTCAGAATATCCGCCTCGACTATCTGGAATCTGAGCTGTACCAGTCTTTGCGGCAATGCTGTAATTTTGCAATGCTACAGCTCCACCACGTAACGCTTCATCAACTACATTGACTAACATCCTGGTTATTTCCTCCGATGTTTCTGGTTTGAAAACCTGCACAGTTGGGTCCTTGTTGATTGCCTCAACTGTTCCATCATCATATTCGATTTCGGACACCAGATGCGGAGTCACCAATTTACCACCATTTGCCAAAGTCGCCAATGCCCTAGTAATACTGATCGGGCTCATAGCAATTCCCTGTCCATATGAGGCAGTAGCGTATTCTATATCGTTTTTGCTATTCAAGTTTGGGTACAAAATTGATTTTGCCTCGTTTGGTAAATCAATTTCTGTTTTGTCATCAAAAAGTTTTTTCAAATATTCAGCAAAATTTCTATTTCCAATTCTCTTTACAATAAAAGCCATTCCAGTATTTAGTGACTGATTCAATGCTACTTGCATATCAACAGTTCCGCGTGCCCTTTTGTCATAATTATAAATAGTTCTATTATTCATAGTAACAGAACCTGTATCATTATAAGTTGTGTTTGCAGTAATTACACCAGCGTCAATTCCAGCGGCAATTGTTACAGGTTTCAGAATTGAACCCATTTCATAAACGCTCTCCACTAGGTGATTTATATAAACAGAAGTATTCGGTACTAGATTAAATTCATTTAAATTAAAATTTGGATGTAATGCCATCGCCCTGATTTCTCCATTTTTGGGATTCATAACAATTACGCCTATTTGCTTTGAATTCCATTTTTCATAAATATTTTTTATTTCCTCCTCAACAAAAATCTGAGTTTCTGGTTCCACAGTCAAAATCAGTGATCCGGCGTTAGATAAATTCTCGTTATTTTTTTCATTTGTACCAGAAAAAATTTCAACAAAAAAGTTCTTGAAATTACTTGAATGTTCTTTTCGTAAAATATTTTCATAATATCGTTCTAATCCATATTGTCCGACAATTTTGTCATCACGAAATGCGGTAAAGCCAATAATGTGAGATGCCAATTCGTCGCCAGGGTAAAATCTCCAATTTTCGTTATTTACAAATACTCCTTTTATATTCAAATCTCTAACCTTTTTTCCCAAATCATAAGGAACTCTTCTAGCGATTTGTGAGTGTACCAATTTTTTGTTTGCGAATTTTTCGTCATAAATATCTTCATCGAATTTCAAAATAAAATTTAGATTGTTAAAGATATCTTCAGGATTATTGACTGATTGTGGATTTATAGAAATATTGTAGCCTGATCTAATAGATGCAGCACTTACTCTGGAATTATTAATTGTTTTGAAAAAAATATTACCCCTATCAAAAACTGCGGTTGTTGGTCTGGCATGTTGATTTTCTAATCTTTCTGCATACACTTGCCCATTTATTATTTGAACAAAATACATTCTAGTAATAATAAAAAGTACTATAAGTAAAAAAATACCCATAACAAAATACGCCCGCCAATTTATTAAAAGATTTTTTTTATTCATTTAGAGTCAAACGATTGCTACTTTCTCTAACTATAACTATTGCTTCATTTACTACTGATTTTGACAAACCCATTGCCGATGCCATTTGAATATTTATTTTTCTGGTGTCAGATATGAGTTTATTTTCCAAATCACCTATTTCTGATTGTCTAACAGAAATCATCTCGAATGTGTTTTGTCGATCTGCTGTAGAAAAAGAAATTGAGTTGATGAAATAGACATATAAAAACATACTCGATAGTATAATCAAGAACAAAATTCTTGTTATAATTATCTGACTATTTTGTATTTTGTTGACCTGCATTTTATTAATTTATTTTTTTAATTATTCTCAATTTTGCACTACGAGAACGGGGGTTTTCTAATAATTCTTCTCTTGTGGCTATGATGGGTTTTTTGTTAATTTGAACCAATTTTTCCTCAGCCAGCTTTGTCTTGAAAAATCTCTTCACAATTCTGTCTTCTAATGAGTGGAAACTAATGACTGCAATACGACCATCGACATTTAGGGCTTCAAACGCAACTGGTAGGGCTTTTTTGAGGCGATCCAATTCTCCATTGACCGCAATTCTGATTGCCTGAAAAGTCTTTGTCGCTGGATGATTTTTTCCTCGTCGATAGAAGAATGGTACAGATTGTTTTATTATTTCTGCCAATTCTGTTGTTTTTGCGATTCTTTTTGCTTGCCTGCTTTCTACAATTGCTTTTGCAATTCGACGAGAAAATGTCTCTTCACCAAATCCGTAAATAATATCCGCCAATGACTCCTCGCTCCATTCGTTTACAACAATGTCAGCGTTCAATCTGAATTTTTCTGAATCGGTTGTAGTCGAATCATCAGTTTTCTGGCCAGATATAGTGTTTTGATCGAATGTGGTGTTTTGGGAAAACGACATATCCAATGGACCATCTTTCATAAACGAGAATCCTCTTTCTGCCGAATCAACCTGGTCGGAGCGAAATCCTAAATCAAAAATAAATTTATCAACTTTTTGAATTTTATTTTTTTCCAAAATTTCTGCTAATTGATCAAAATATGATGTCTCAAAAAATATCTGATAATTTTTTTCTGGAATTTCGTTTAAATTTTTTTTTGCTTGATCTATGGCGGATTGATCAGCATCGATTCCGATTATCTTTAGTTTTTTTGCTCCAGATTTGATTGCACCAATAGTGTGTCCAGCATTTCCGAGTGTCATATCAACAATTACATCTCCATCACTGATTTCTAACCCATTTATTGTTTCGTTTAAAAGAACTGATTTGTGTGTAATGCGTTGTCCCGCATCTTGTCCTGCATTCTGCTCCGTATCCTGTCTTACCTCCGATTCTGTTTTTGTTTCTGTTAATTTTTTTATTTCTTTTTCTTGCATTTTGTTTTCAAAAATATATAAAAATTAACTCAGAAACTATAACGCTCCTACATCACCCAACTTTTCTGCCATGTCATCTGCTCCACTGACAACTTTTTCCTTGTATGATTCCCAAGATTTTTCATCCCAGATTTCTATTCGATTATAGACACCTGTGAATACAACCTTTTCAGAAATTTTTGCAAAATTTCGCAAATGTTCTGGAATCAAAATTCTTCCGACAGAGTCTACTGAAATATCTGATGCTCCAGCCAACATAAAACGGTTGAATGCTCTCCTGTCAGATTGACCCATACCAAGTTCACCAATTTTCTTGGAAATTTTTTCCCACTCGTTCGGAGAATACATGAACAGACATTGATCCAGCCCTCGAGTTATGATGATTTTTTTTCCAATTTCTTTTCTAAATTTTATAGGTAAAGAAATTCTTTTTTTGTCATCTAATGTGTGTTTGTATTCACCAATTAACATTTTATTTTTTGCTTTTTTCGTTAAGACAATTCATCAGCTGATCTATTGAAATATACTGTTTCCCACTCAATCCCACTTATATACTATATTACACCACTTTACACCAAAAAAGTATTAAAGTTATCCACTTTTTCACATATTACATAAATCAAAAAAGAACCCAATGTTTGGGCTCTTTTTTCATAATTATCTGAACTGTATTTTTTTGGGTTTTTCTTGTACTCTACTTTTCGTCACGAGGTTTCATAATTGGAAAAATAGTTGTTTCGCGAATAGACTTTCCGGCAAGAACAGAGAACAATCTTTCGCTAATTCCAAAACCAAATGCTGGTGGCATTCCATATTCCATTGCTTCTACATATTCACCATCGTTCATCTGCGCTTCATCATCACCAGATTTGCGCAAACTGTCTTGATGATCAAACCTCTCTTTTTGATCTAGCGGATTATTCAGCTCGCTAAAACCTTTTCCCATTTCTGATCCACCAAGAATAATTTGAAATCTTTCAACAACACGATCATCTGCAAACGATTTTTTTGCCAGAGGTTCCAAAAAGACGGGGATATTTATCAAAAAACCTGGGCCAGCATATTCTCCCCTGATAGACTTCCATAATTGATCTACGGCTTTTTCTTTATTTATATTTTTATCAAAGTCTATTTTGTTCTTTTTCAAAATAGAGATTATAGAATTGATATCGGCTGACAAAACATCAACTCCAAAACGCTCGTGCAGAATTTTTACAAAATCAAAAATTTGCCAATCGTCATTGAGATCAACTTTTTTGTCATTAATTTCAAAAACTGCTGTGCCAAATGTTTCATTAGCAACAGTTCTATATAATTCTTTTACCATTTCCATTCCTGACTTGTAATCTGAATATGCTTCATAAAATTCTATTTGGGTGTAATCTTGCAAATGTTCCTTAGACATTCCCTCGTTGCGAAAAATTCTACCTATTTCAAAAACTTTTGGTAATCCAGCTACTAACAATTTTTTCTGCCATAATTCTCCACAAGAAATTCTAAGGTAAACATCAATATCTAGTGCGTTGTGATGTGTAACAAACGGTCTAGCATCAGCGCCGCCAGTTGTATTTTCCAAAACCGGAGTTTGCACTTCAATAAAATTTTTCTTCAATAGAAAATTTCTGAATGAATTCCAAAAAACCGATTTTTGTTCAATTATTTTTCTTGATTCTGGATTTAGAATTATATCTATATAACGACGACGATATCTCTCATCCTCATCTTTTAGACCAAACCATTCATCCGGAATTGGACGCAAGCTTTTTGCCACCATTTGCCATTCTGAAACCTCGATTGATTTTTGGCCTCTTTTTGTTTCAAATAATTTTCCAGAAACCATTACGAAATCTCCGGTATCAACAACTTCTTTGAAAAATTCAAAACCAGAAATATCCGACTTCTCAATATGGGTCAAATTATTATCAGATTTTAGAACAGCCTGAAAGCGACCGGTACTATCACCAGTTCCGGTTCCATCAAATAAATCAAGAAAAATAATCGCTCCCTGACCGCGGATAGACATAATTCTTCCAACTATCGAAACTTTTTCGTTCGATTCAAAAATTTTTTGATAATTATTATTTAAATCAAAAATATCATGAGTTTTTGAGACTTTTGCTGGATAGGGATCAATTCCTGCATCCTGTATTTTATTAAGTTTTTCTATTCGAACTTTTTTTAGTTCTTCAACAGTAGCCATATGTAGATAATTATATATCGATTATTGAATATCCACAATAGTATATTTTGTAATACCTTTTGGGGTTTCAAAAGAAAATTTTTCTTTTTTCTTTTTTCCTAACATAGAACTACCCAATGGAGAATTGTAAGAAATTTTTCCAGCAGACAAATCTGTTTCCTCTGATCCGACAATTTGATATTTTACATGATCGGCATCTTTTTCTTTTTGTAATGTAACAATTGAACCAACCTGAACTGTATCAGATTTTTTGTGATGAATAATTTCGGCATGTTTTAGGAGATTTGATAATTCCTCAATTCTTGATTCTACCTCACCTTGTTCATCTCGAGCAGAATGGTATTCGGCATTCTCCGATAGATCACCCAATGAACGGGCATATTCAAGACGCTCTGCGACATCTTTGCGCTTTATAGTTATCAATTCTTGAAGTTCTTTTTCAAGTTCATTATATTTTTCTTTTGATAGATATTCTTTGTTTGCCATAAAAAATTTATTATTCGTTAAAAAATTATCTAACTAAAACCAATATCAACCAAGCATTTTGGAATCTGTTCACCAGCTCAGTATGACCAAAAAGGTTATAATTTAAGATTACAAAATTATACACAAATATAATTTTAAGTCAATTCAAATATTCCGGTTTATTGAACTTTAACCAATCAAAAAAGTACCTAGAAGCCGCCACACCACCAACAAGGTTACTTCTGGACCCACTCTCTAAAACTATCACGAAAGCGAACCTAGGATTTTCATATGGAAAAAAACCAGTTATCCACGAATTTACGCGTGATTTTGTATCACCCAATTCAGCTGTACCAGTTTTTGCGGCAATATGGAAATCTGGATAATTCAATCCACCAGCTGTTCCATTCAATACCGCTTCTCTCATCCCCTCTTTTATTATTTTGAAATTACTGGATTCAATTGGAATTTGTCTTTTTATTTGACTGGAAATCTTTGAATCAAAAACAAGTCTAGGTTCTAATAATGTTCCCTCATTTGCAATTGCAGCAGTTGCCGCAACCATTTGTAATGGTGTCACCTGAAACCCATATTGACCAATAGATGTAAAATAAGTATCACCCAGTCTCCAATCATCATTAAAATTTTGTCTTTTCCAATCAGGATTTGGAACCACACCAGAAACATTAGCAAATTCTGGGGATTCAATTCCTTCACCAAAACCAAACATTTTCATATATTTATTAATATTTGTAATTCCCAAACCTTTTTGTTCTCCATATCCACCACCAATTTCATAAAAATAAACATTTGAGGAAACTGCTAGTGCTCGTCGCATATCAACCAGGCCATGAGCTTTCCAATCGGTAAAAATTGATGGATTTGCTGGATTGTATGGATTTGGAATAATCAATTGACCAGTACTCAATATTTGTCTTTGTGGATCAATTATTTTTTCGGCAAGCGCGGCTATTGCCATAAATGGTTTTACAACAGAACCTGGTGTATACAAACCGCTAGAAACTCTATTCAGAAATGGATTCCCGGGATTTCTAATAAAAGAATTTATAGCTTCCCCATCAGAACCAAGTGATAAAACATTTGAATCATATTCTGGGTAGCTAACCATTGCCAAAATTTCTCCGGTAAATACATCCATAATTACTCCGCCTGCACCAGAAAATCCTCTTTCATCAGCGATTTTGACAATAGCATTTCGAAATTCTCGCTGAACATCAGCGTCAATTGTTAGACTCAGATCAGCACCGTGTTGTGGCACCCTGGTTGTGCTTTGAGAAATTGGTTGACTGAGAGCATTTGTTTCTATAATTTCTGAACCATTTTGCCCTCTCAAATATTGATCGTAAACAAATTCAATACCTTCAACACCTTTTATATCTTCCTGAAAATAAAATCCAGCATTATCTTTTTGTGGATAACTAACATATCCAAGTAAGTTAGAAAATCCTGGAATATTTGTATATTGCCTGGAACTAAAATCAGATCCATCCGCTGGTGGATTATTCCAAACAAGTGGTGTTTTTTTGATATCGTATATAATTCCGCGATCTGCAAAAATTATTGATTGTCTCAATCTATTTTTTTCGCTTTGTTCAGCATAAACATTTCCATTATTTATCTGTAAATTAAATATTTGAATAAAAAAACTAATAACAATCAATGAAAAAAATATTCCAACAAATGCGACGGACTTTTTTGAAATTGGTTTTTCTAATCGTCCTTCAAATTGATCAATGTCAAAACCTGGTAAATTTTCTGAGTCCAAAAAAATTTCGTCTGGATCAATTTCTGTTTTTAGATTAATTTTTCTTTTATTTTTACCAAAATTAAACATTTTTTATAAATAAATTTTTCCTAAAAAATCCCAATAAATAAAACATTACTATAGATATAATAACAAAAACAAGGCTGAATCCTAATATGTTAAAAATTTCTCCGTAAAGTGCGTCTAGTATGAATCCTGCGACAATAACTTCGTATAAATTATCAAAAAAAAGCAAACCGATGGCCGAAATTAGCAGGACAAGCCACCATGGTAACAAAAAGGCTGACAATAAAATTATTATTCCAACAGTAATTCTCTTTATTAAGAAAAAATTTTGTAACATTTTAATTATTTTTTATAATTTCAACAAATTTTATTTCAGAAATTGAAAACGGAAAAACAAAATATACATTCTGAAAAGTATTGGATGAATCAAATTCAATACCGCCAACCTGACCAATTAGGTGGTTTTCAAAAAATACCGAATCATCAACATTGATTGAAATATCTTTTGGTATAGACATTTTGAAATTTCCAGAACTTGATCCGATTGCTTCGGATAAAATTATTGCATCGTCGGAATAAATTTCTACTGGGATTTTCTGATTTTTTGCAGAATATAATCTGACTACAGATGAATTCCTGTATAACTCATCAACAAATCCAATCGGAACATTCAAGTGAAATATTTTGTCACCAATATTCAAAATCTCCTCGCCGACATCTATTACAAAAGTATCCTGCGGCGAATTTCTAGGACTATTTACTACTCTAGCAAAAACTTTTTGTGTATTTGGATCCTTGTATTCAATGATACTCTTGAGTTGTGAATTTTCTTGTTGATAAAAATCAGACATCAGTGCAGAAATTTTTAGTTTTTTATTATCCTCTATTAGTTGTTTGTTTTTTGATATTAAGTCGTTTTTTGATTTGAAATATACACCGACTGGAGAAACAGAATCCTGAACAAATGTTTTGAAATTATTTATTGATAAATTTATTAAATGAACAAAATCAAAAAATTTCTGTCCAACAAAAAACAGCGTAATCAGAATTATTACTATTACAAAATTTCTGATTTTTTTGTTGCTTTTATTATTTTTATTTTTTTGGTGGTAAATCATCTTCTTTTTCTAGTAAAATATCCTTGTAGATATCCAAGTTTTCCAAAATTATTCCAGTTCCTCTAGCAACTGCAGTCAATGGCTCTGGTGCGATTTTTACAGGAATTTGTAATTCTTGAGAGAATAATTCATCAATTCCTCGAATTAATGCACCTCCGCCAACAATGTGTATACCAAACTTCATAATATCTGAAACAACTTCTGGTGGAGTTGTTTCCAGCACCTCGCGGGTTGACTCTATTATAGAATCAATTGATTGTGCAATTGCTTCTCTGATGTCGGACTCTGTAATAACAACTTCGCGTGGTAATCCTGATACCAAATCCCTACCACGAATAGAAGATTCTAATAATTCTTTGTCTGGCAAAATTTTGCAAATGTCTATTTTTATTTGCTCAGCGGTTCTTTCTCCTATCAAAATTTTGAATTCACCACGAATGTAGTTTATGATATCTTGGTTCAGTTTGTCTCCAGCAATTTTTAGGTTTTTTGATCTAACAATTCCACCCAGAGAAATAACGGCGATATCAGTAGTGCCTCCCCCAATATCTATTATCATACTTCCAACAGGATCGTTGACTGGTAATTTTATACCAATAGCAGCCGCCATTGGTTCTTCGACTATATAAACTTCTCTAGCACCAGCATTGATTGTGGCATCTCTGGCAGCACGAGCTTCGACATTTGTTACTCCAGACGGAACACCGACAACAACTCTTGGGCCAAGAAGTTTTTTGTTATCCTCCTGAGACTTGTTCAAAAGATAAGAAATCATCTCTTCTGTCACCTCAAAATCAGAAATAACACCATCAACAATTGGTTTTGACGCTACAAGGTGAGCCGGGGTTCTACCCAACATTCTTTTTGCTTCAATTCCAACAGCCACAACTTGACCAGTTTTTTGATTGATGGCAACAACAGAAGGTTCGTTGATAATCACACCTTTTCCAGGAACGTAAACCAAAGTGTTTGCGGTACCCAAATCTATACCGATATCATTTGATAGTGATGGGATTATTTTTCTCAAATATGATTTTATTTTGTTTATTTTATCCATTTTTTACAGCTTAAATCTTTTTTATTCTTTTGCAAACTTCAAATTCATTATGTCTGCTTCAGTTATTTTTTTTACTTCTTTTGTTAGACGATTTTTTATTTCAAATTCTCCTGATTGAATAGATTTTACGCCGACGATTATTTGTTTGTGTATTCCAATTAGATCTGCATCTGACAATTTTTCGCCGACACCAACATTTCTATCATCATATAAAACAGAAAAGCCACCATTTGTCAGACTTTCATAAAATTCATCAGTAGTTTTTTTTGCAACATCATTGTCGGGAGAAACATTTATCAAATGAAAATCAAAAGGAGAAACTTCTTTTGGCCAAACTAGACCTTTTTCGTCTGCCAAAACCTCGGCAATTACACCCATTAGACGACCAAGTCCAATTCCGTAGCTTCCCATAAAAACGATTTGTTTTTTGCCATTTTCATCATCAAATGACAATTCTATTGGAGCAGAAAACCTGGTTCCAAGTGAAAAAATATTTCCAACTTCGACTGATTTTACCTCTTTCAAATCGGCTTTTTTTAGGTTTAATTTTTTTAACACTTCATCATTCAAAACCTCTCTGTTTACTGCTATTTTATTCTTTTCATCAACATAAATAATATCTTCGCCAGCATCTGTGAACGTCTGAAACTCGTGAGAAAATTCACTAAAACTACCACCAGATGCAAAAGTTATGTAGGTTTTTTCACCGATTCCGGCGCGATTGAAAATATTGAAATATGCCTGCTTCATTTTTTCATAAAATTCGTTATGTTCTTTTTCATTTTTTGAAAAAGAATACAAATCCTTCATCAAAAATTCTCGGCCACGCATAATTCCTGATTTTGCTCGCAACTCGTTACGAAATTTTGTTTGGAATTGATACGCATAAACCGGCAAATCTTTGTAAGAGCGAATATGATCCTTCATCAATTCAGTAATTGGCTCTTCGTGAGTAAATGCCAATCCTAACTGTGTGTGATTTTTTAGTTCTGTTTTGAACCAGTTATCGACTTTTGCATCGTCCCAGCGATCTGTTTTTTGCCAAATTTTTGAATCCTGCAGTGCTGTCAAATTCATTTCCATACCGCCGACCGCGTTCATCTCGTCACGAATTATATTTTCGATATTTTTCAAAGTTTTCAGACCAAGTGGCAAAAGAGTGTAAACTCCGGCTATCTGTTTATGAACAAATCCAGCTCTGATTAATAAATTTGCACTTTTGGAAACTTCGTCCTTTGGCGCATCTCTGCGGGTTTTTGAAAAAAGTTTTGATTGTCTCATTGGCTATAAATATAGCACAGGAAAAAGGAAGTGGAAAGTTCGGTATTTTATTAAATAAATTTTGGAAATTCCCTGATAAAAAGAGGCTCGACTGCTACAAATTCAAGCTATTTGTAGGTAATTAAAAAATCCTAGAAAAATCCTTGATTGTAATAATAATCATTAACAATATCAAAATTATAAAACCAACCAAATTAACAACATTAACAATTTGGGGTTTTAGCGGTCTGCGAATAATCGATTCTATCAATACTACAACCAGTCGCCCGCCATCAAGCGCTGGAAAAGGTAAAATATTCAAAACTGCCAAATTGATAGAAATAAAAGCGGTAAATCCCAACAAATAAACAAAACCAAAGTCAGCGGCATTGCCAACTATTTTTACAATACCAACCGGACCTGCAACATTATCAAATGAACCATTTCCGGTAAAAGCATCATAAATCAGTTTTGATAATCCAACGGAAATATCGACTATCATTTGTCCTGTTGTAATATACGATTCCTTGACGGCAAAGAAAAAAGGTAATTTGGTATTGGTTATTCTCTGCATAGAAATACCAATTGCTGGCGCATTACTAATTATTTCCAGTTCTGGTTGAATAGACAAGCTTATTTCTGAATTTTTTCTGACAATAGTGATATCGACCGGTTCTGTGCTATTTGAAATTATTTCTTGGATTCTAGAAATTGTTATTTGATTTCCAGAGATCATATCATTTTGATTTTTGATTTCTATTATTTTGTCTGCGGATTGAATTCCGGCAATTTGAGCTGGTGAATTTTCAAAAACATTACCGACAACAACAAAAGAATTTTCAAGATTTGTAGAATCACCCTCACTAACAACAGTTGGAAATCCCGACATAAAACTAATCGATAACAATATCCAGGCAAAAATAACATTGAAAACAACTCCTCCAACCAAAACTGATGCCTGAGTCATGCGACTTTTGTTTACAAAGCTATCTGCACGATTTGGATCTGCTGATTCATCATCAATTGTCTCTCCAAAAATTTTTACATATCCACCAAATGGGATTAGATTGAGAGAATATCTGGTGCCATCTTTTATTTTGCTCCACAATCGTGGTGGAAATCCAACTGCAAATTCATCAACCCTGATTCCACTTTTCTTGGCAATCAAAAAATGCCCAAGCTCATGAACAAAAATCAGAATTCCTAAAATTATTATAAAGATTATTATTGACATTTATTTTTGATGAATTGGATAGATTGAAAATATTTTTTAGTTGAAAAAATTTTGAACAATTTTATTACGCTCTAATTTCTGATTCTTTTGCCTTGATTAGTTGATCAAATTTATTTTGAAATTCATCAACTATTTTTTGCATTTCTGTTTTTGCTGAGAATTTTTCATCTTCGCTCATTTTTTTGTCTTTTTCTTTTGCTTGAATGTCATTCCATGTTTCGTCACGGTTTTTTCTAATGGAAATTCTAGCTTCTTCTAATTTTTTGTTAGCCTGTTTGATCAAAATTTCCCTTCTCTCTGATGTTAGATCAGGAAAAATTACCCTGATACCAGAATCATTTACAACCACAGAAACACCCAAACCAGCGTCTGTAATTGCTTTTTCTATTACCTTTGATTGTGACAAATCGTATGGTTGGATTTTTAGGGTTTTTACATCTTCGGAAATAATTGTCGCTGTCTGATTGATTGGGGTCAAACTACCATAAAAATTTACTTTGACTCCATCAAGTAATGCGGAAGACGCTCTTCCAGTTCTAATTCCTGATAATTCTTTTTTAAGCCAGTTTTCAATATCTGACATTTTTGTTTTGAATGGTTTGAAATCGTATGACATATATTTACATTATAACAAATATAAATAAAAAACCAAAATATCAGATCGTCACATGTGACTATTAAGGATGTTAATAATTATGCAATCTGGTAAATAAGTATAATTATTATAATTCCAAAACGGCTTTTTCTAGCAAAATTTTGATCGAGGCACCAGAATCGTTCAAATAATCATCTATTTTTTTGAGCTTTTTTAATGATTTGGAATATTTGACTTTTTTGTTTTGTTGTTTTTCGGCAATCATTTCTAGTTCCAAAAACAAAATTATTTCGTTGATAATTTTTCTAGCGTCTGATTTTTGTAATTTTTCGTCTTTTATTTTTTTGGCAATATCATTTGCCCACTTTATTCTCTCGACAATATTTTTTGCAATTATTTTTTTTATAGATTCTTTATCTAAAATTTTATTATTTTTGGGCCCTGAGTTATAAACTATTCCTCGCGACAAAACTGTTGGCAACAAAAAATCTGTTCTTGGGACTACAAAAAATATAGTTGTATTATCTATTGGCTCCTCAATCGATTTCAGAAGCGCATTTTGGGATTCTTTATTAATATTATTAAAACAAATACAAAAAATATTTTGCTGACCTTGCGGCGCCTTAAAAAAAGCTTTTGAAATTATATCTCTTGCATCATCAATCAATAGTCGATCAAATTCAAATATTGAAACAAAAAACTTTTTCTTGTTATTTTCTTGTCCAAAAAAACTAAGCATTTCTTTTTTGTTCTGCTCAACATCACCGCACAGGATGCAAAAATGATGAGTTTTATCGCCTTTTTTGTAAATTTTTATAATTTCCTCCATTGTAAATTAAATTCGAATTTATCTTTTTGAAATAATAGTTTTTTTGTAAGTATCCAAATGGTTTAGGGTAATTCCAGTACCTTTTGCAACACAGTATAACGCATCCTTTGCTAGATTGGCCTTGACGCCTGTTCGACGAAAAACCAATTCAGTCAAATTTCTCAATTGTGAAGTTCCACCAGTCATTGTAATACCATGATCAATAATATCAGAAGACAGTTCTGGTGGAGTTTCTTGCAAAACATCTTTTATGGCTTTGATGATATCGCGCAATTCCCGACTGATGGCTTTTACTATTTCATTTGTTTTGATTTCTGTAGAGCGAGGAAGTCCGGTCAAAAAATCTCGGCCCTTGATTTCGATTTTTAGTTCATCGTCCAACAAAACCGCTGATCCGATTTTTACTTTTATTTTTTCGGCAGTTTTTTCACCAATTGCGAGGTTAAAAGTTTTTTTGACATAATCTATAATTGCACCGTCGATTCTATCGCCAGCGACTTTTACAGAAGTTGAGGCAACTATTCCTCCAAGAGAAATCACAGCAACATCAGTTGTTCCACCACCAATATCAACAATCATTCTGCCTTGTGCATCATTGATTGGAATTCCTGCACCGATGGCAGCCAAAATAGGCTCCTTCACAACGTAGGCATTTTTTGCACCAGCTTTCAGAGTTGCTTCAATTACGGCGCGCCTCTCTGTCGATGTAATTCCGGCCGGAACAGATACCAGAACATCTGGTCGAAACAAATTAAATCGTGGCAAAGCCTTGTTTATAAAATAAGACAACATCGCTTCGGTCACACGATAGTCAGCAATAACTCCGTCACGCATCGGTCTGTATGCCACAATACTCTCAGGGGTTTTTCCAATCATTTCACGAGCTTCTATACCAACTGCCAAAATTTTGTTATCTTGTTCAGATATGGCAACCACAGATGGCTCATTCAAGACGATTCCCCGTCCAGGCAGAAAAACCAACGTATTAGCCGTTCCGAGGTCTATTCCTAATTTTGGACTAAAAAATCCCATGTATGACAACATAGTAATACTTTTCTGTCGATTTTACAATTGTTTAAAAAAGTAATAGAAATAAGGTATGTACATAATCGAAGTTACACCATTCTCAAAATCAATACGCACAAATTCTCTATCCTACTTTTCTAGTCAGGAAATTTCGCTTGGATCTATCGTTACAGTTCCATTAAGATCAAAAAAAATCAAAGGGTTAGTAACAAAAACAAAAAGTATAAAAGATTCAAAGACAGAAATAAAATCATCTGAATTTGCCTTAAAAAAAATCAGCGGTGTTTCAAAAAATATTTTATTTTCAGAAAAATTTTTGTTGGCATCAGAAGAAACTGCAAATTATTTTGCGACTTCAACTGGTTCTATAATTAGAACATTGATTCCAGATAATGTTTTTGAGAATATAGACAAAATCAAAAAAAACGAAAGAAAAGAATCAAAGAATTCAAAAATAGAAAATAAAATAAAAAAACATGTCGCGCAGAACTTGGAAGATGAGTCCAACACAAAAAGGCCAAAATATATTTTGCAGACCGAGGACAGAGACCGCTATTCGGAATACAAAAGTATAATTAGAGAACAATTTGCAAAAAATAAATCTGTTTTGTTTTTTGTGCCAACAATAGAAGATGGTAATTATGCTGAGGAAGAATTATCAAGAGGAATAGAAAAGCACACTTATGTTCTAAATAGTAAAATTAGCAAAAATGAAATAATAAAAAAATGGGGCGAAATCATCAATAGAGAAAAACCGAGTTTGATAATAACAACACCTGGGTTTGCTGGAATTCCTGTTGATAATTTGGGTGTAATGATTATTGAGAGAGAAAACTCAAATTCTTATCGAACAAAGAGTAGGCCGTACTTCGATCTACGATTTTTTCTGGAAAAATATGCGCATAATATTGGTGCAAATTTGATTGTTGGAGATTTGATGTTGCGAGCCGAAACTCTGGCTAGATATGATCAGCAGGAATTTTTTGAACATGCACCGATCAAGTTTCGTTCAATTTCTGACGCAACTCAAAAAATCGTTGACTTGAAGGATAAATCAGAAATAGCAAACAGTAGTGAATTTATTTCCAAAACATTACACAGAAAACTACAGAATTGGCATGACAAAAATGAACATACCTTGCTATTAACAAATCGTAGAGGAATTTCACCGATTATTATTTGCAATGATTGCGGAACGGTTGTGTGTTGTGAAAATTGTAGTTCACCAATGGTTCTGCACGGAAAAGATATAAAAGAAGAAGGTAATCATTTGAGATGTCATTCGTGTGGTGTAGAGAGAGAAACTGATTTTATTTGTAAAAAATGTGGCGGTTGGAGGTTGTCATTAATTGGAATCGGAACGGAAAAAATTGCGGATTTTGTAAAAGAAATTTTTCCAAAAACAAAAATTTTCATTTTGGACAAGGACCACGCTCCAACCCAATCCAGGGCAAAAGATATTGTAAAAGATTTTTATGATACAGCTAACGGAATATTGATTGGTACAGAAATGGCATTGTTATATTTGCATCAGCAAATCGAGAATGTCGGTGTAGTATCCATTGATTCTTTGTTTTCTATACCGGATTTTCGAATCAAAGAAAGAATTTTGAATATACTACTGAGAGCAAGAGCCGTCGCTTCGCAGGATTTTGTTATACAAACCAGAAATACTGACGAGCAGATTTTCAAAAATATAATCGAGGGTAATCTGACTGATTTCTACAGACAAGAATTTATTGACAGAAAAAAATTTAACTATCCCCCATTTAGTTTGATTATAAAAATTTCACTATCGGGGAAAAATATTTCACAAATCGAAAATCAGTTCGAAGAACTGCAAAATTTTATTACTGAATATGAAATAACAACATATCCAGCTTTTGTCGAAACAATTAGGGGACAAAAAATAATGAACGGAATGATGAAAATCCCGAGAAAAGATTGGCCAAATCAAAAATTGATTGAAAAATTACAAACCTTGCCACCGCAGTTTCGAATCGAGATTGATGCTGAAAGTGTTTTATAAAAAATGAAAAAATGGCTAGTGCGTGATATAATTGGCAACAATAACGGAAGAAAATCATGAAAAAAATAGTTCAAATCGAAAACAAAGTTTTACGACAAACTGCAAAAGAAGTTCCTGTTGACAAAATTTGCTCAAAAAAATTTACAAAAATAATTGAGGAAATGAAACTTGCTTTGGCACAAGAAAAAGACGGTGTTGCATTGGCTGCACCACAGATTGCAGAATCTTGGAGAATTTTTGTTGTCTCACCAATTGCCTATGACACAATAAAATTTGTTGGCGATAGAAAATTTGTTTTTATAAATCCGGAAATTATAAAAAGTTCGAAAGACAAAAAATTGATGGAGGAAGGATGTTTGTCAGTTAGACCTTTTTATGGAAAAGTTCGACGATCTAGTCGTGTTATGGTCAAAGCGTTTGATGAAAATGGAAAGGAATTTGAGATGACCGGAAATGGCTTGATTGCACAAATTTTTCAACACGAAATAGATCATTTGAATGGTGTGCTTTTTATTGATAAAGCAAAAGATGTGTTTGAAATGCCAAAAGAAGTTTTTGAAAAAATAAATGATTAATGAAAGCAAAAAAAATTCAGGTGGCGGGGCGGGTGGCGCTGTTGGCGCGAAAAATTCTGGTGAGAAAATTAGATTTGTGTTTTTTGGCACTGACAGTTTTGCCACCACAGTTCTAGATCAGCTGAATGGTGCGGGGCTGTTGGCGTCAATCATAGTGACTGCGCCGGATCGGCCAGCGGGGCGTGGAAACAAAATCCAAAAGCCAGCAACAAAAATCTGGGCGGAAAAAAACAATATTCCGGTTCTTCAGCCAGAAAAATTGAATGATGATTTTTATAACAAAATAAAAAACGATTTTGGTGAATTTGATTTTTTTGTTGTAGCTTCTTATGGAAAAATAATTCCAGAAAGAATATTGAGTATTCCAAAAAAAGGAACGCTGAATGTCCACCCATCACTTTTGCCATTGTATCGGGGGGCTTCACCTATTGAATCGGCGATGTTAGATGATCAAAAAGAGACGGGTGTAACGATAATGCAAATGGACAAAGAAATGGATCACGGACCAATATTGAGTCAGGAGGTAATTATTTTTGATGAATGGCCCCAAAAAACAGAGGTAGAAGAAAAAATGGCAATTGCCGGTGGAAAACTATTGGTTGAAACAATTTTTGCAATTTATAGAGGTGAAATTGAACCGCAAGAACAGGATCACTCATTGGCAACATTTACAAAAAAAATTGAAAAATCAATGGGGATAATTCCAACTGATGAAATACTTGATTTTGTAAAATCAACCGAGGATTCAAAAAATCAAAGGAATATTTTTTTAAAAATTCAAGCATTAAATCCGTGGCCTGGAGCATATTTTTTTATAAAGCATTCCGACAAAAAATCCACAGCAGATATTCGTGTCAAAATAACTGAAGCATCTTTCGAACCAGCTGACGGCGACGACGCCAGCAGAAAAAGTTCATTAAAAATCAAAAAAGTCATTCCTGAGGGCAAAAAAGAAATGACTTTTGATGATTTCTGTAGAGGTTTTCTACAAAATTAGTCTCGACCAAATTTTAATAATTTTTTGATCATATTTCCACCTTTACGAAGCAAGTTTCGTTGACGACCTTTGTATTTTTTTACCTGAATTACTATTTCAGATGTTGCAACATCTAGTGCATTTATAATATCCTGCTGTGTAGATTCTGTTCTTAATAAATCACCTTTGTGAGTTAGATTGATTTCTGCCCGAAAAATTTGTCCCTGTTTGTGATGTTCGCCTGTTATTTTTTCTACTTCAACTTCAACAATTATTTGTTCATCCGGATTCAAATTAAAAAATTTTTCTATGTGTAAAATTTTGCTTGAGATATGATTTTTTAATTCTGGTGTCAAATCTATGTTTGACGATTTTATATTTAAATTGAAGTTGCTCATATTTTTTTTAGTTATTACCAACTCTTAATAATTTTACTTGGGACATGTGTCCATTTATAATTCTTACACCTCCTGTCGGTTTGTCAAAGTATTTGTGAATAATTTCACAAACTCTCTTGTTGGCAAGTCCCCTTTCGGCCGGCTCACAAATTTCTAACAAAAATTCGTTGTCTTTTATTTTTTTGATTTTCTCTTTTCTGGAATTTGGTTTGACGCGAACTTTTATATACATTGTCTTGGTTCGGCTGTTTTTTGCCCAACCGATAGTAATATTATAACATGATCAAATGGCTTTGATTTTCTCAAATATTTTTGATACTATTACTGGCGATGTATTGAAGGCGTTAATCAAGGCGCCAACATTACATCATTATTCCATAATTCTTCCATCATACTTCCATCATTCCGTGATAGCTCAATGGTAGAGCAGTCGCCTGTTAAGCGATTGGTTCCAGGTTCGAATCCTGGTCGCGGA
>DAOLDC010000011.1:0-19329 GCA_035327525.1 Minisyncoccota bacterium
TTTTGGTCAAGTGCAACTTGACGAAAAAAGGAAACGAGGACTGGATTAAAAAAATTGTGGTGGAATTTTTTTACTTTTTTTAATCAAAATAAAATTATAATAATTAATGAATCAAAATAATAAATTAATTATTTCTCATCATTCTCCACAAACCCATCCTCAACAATATCCTTGTAAACATAGGCCGAATCGCGAACCTTGCGTTCAGTAGTTTCCCTATCAACAGCAACTAGACCAAATTTCAGCCAATAACC
The DNA here is from genome assembly GCA_035327525.1 of Minisyncoccota bacterium. Taxonomy (GTDB): domain Bacteria; phylum Patescibacteriota; class Minisyncoccia; order Phycocordibacterales; family JAACPR01; genus JAKLEX01. Next base: position 255 of record DAOLDC010000011.1, read on the forward strand.
TTTGTCCCATTCAAAATTATCAAGCAATGACCAATAAAAATATCCACGAACATCAATTCCCACCGAAATTGCATTATGAATCGCTACCAATGATCTTCGAATAAATTCCTCTCGCAAATCATCGTGCGCGTCTGCCAAGCCGTTTTCGGTTATGTAAACTGGCTTGTTATATTTTCTCAACTCGACCAAACATTGATAAATTGATTCTGGATAAAATTCCCAGCCGAAATCGGTTTGAACTTTTTTTGGATTTTTGCCGTACCAACCGTTGATCACATTTCGATTGTAATGATTTAATCCGATAAAATCCTGATGTTCAGAAATCTCATCCAAAAAATAAAAATTCCAGATTTTGTCGGCAATTTTTTTTAAAATTTTGTTCCAAATTGTCGGACGCGCCATTTCAAAAGCCACTTGATGTTTTGCCACGCCGATTTGGGCGTCTTTGTTTTGTCTTTTTATAACTGCAAAAGCCATTTTGTGAGCGGAGATCAAATTTTTTATAGCGGCGATAGTCAAAAGAATGCTTTTTTTCTGAGGAGGCCATAAGCCTTTCATATATGCATGCGAACTTTGGATCTCTGGCTCGTTCAATGTTACCCAAAATTTTACTTCACTACCAAAACTTTCCGCCAGCTTTTCGGCATAATTGGCAAATTTTTCTGGAAAATCTATTGCAGTTGTGCCTCCTTTTTCTGCCAACCAAATTGGTAATGTCCAATGCCATAATGTTACAAATGGTTCGATCTTTCTGGCGCGCAATGAAGTGATCATTTTTTTGTATCTAGCGATGGCTTGCTCATCGAACTTCCCTTCTTCTGGTTCGATTCTGGACCATTCAATAGAAAAACGATACGCCTTCAAGCCCAAAAATTGAATTATGTTGAAATCTTCTTCAAATTTATTCCAAGAATCACAAGCCTGTCCAGAAATATAATTGTCAGGATTTTCTGCTTCAGACTGAAATTTTTGCCAATTTGGATTTTTTTTGAAAGATTTTTTGGAATTTTTGGCTAATTTTTTTGCAACCTTTTTTTCCCAAACTGACCAATCATTGTTTTGCCCACCTTCAATCTGATGCGAAGCTGTCGCTGTTCCCCAATAGAAATCAAATGGAAATTTCAAAACTTTTTTCATACAAAAATTATATCACAAAATCATTGTGTGCAAGATAGTCGGACTCCGTATTACTTATTTTGCAAATATTTTTTGATTGCCAAGAAACTAGAGATGCTTCCAATAAAGATTCCTGATATCAAAATTATCAACAAAATCTGACCAACGTTTTGTAAATAATAATTAAATATATTTAAATCGAAGAAAAGTTTTTCTGTATCTTTACCTAAATAATATGTAACTGGAAACAGTATTATCAAAACCAAAACAGAAGAAACTATTCCGTATATTGCACCCGCAACAACAAATGGTCCTGTTATATAGCCGTGATCTGCTCCAACCAAATTCATAACTTTTATTTCGTCTCGTGAAATATAAATTGCAAGGCGAATAGTGTTGAGTGTTATCAATATAGACAAGGCGATAAATAAAATAGTTACAATTGCACCAAATTTTTCTGCCACGGAAATAATATTTTGTAGCCTTTCGATAATTGCCTTTTTGTCTATTTCATTTATGTCATTAATTATAGAATTACTTGTACCAACTGCATAATTTTCTGCCAGAAAAACGCTAATTGACTCGTACTGTGATAAATCTACCGCCCTCACGCGTAATGCCGCTCCAAAAGGATTGTCACCAATGATTTCGAGTGCTGATAGTATTGTTTGGCTATTCTCTCTATTTGAAATAAAATTATCTAGTATTTGATCTCTACTCAAAAATTCTATTGACTCTACCTGCGGTAATGTTTCCAATTCAGCCTTGACTCTCTGAACTGTTTGCTCAGATACTTCTGGAAAAAAATTTATGTTTATATCAGCTTTGGATTCCAATGAAACTAGTGTGTGATTCAAAAGTGCACTAGAAAATATAACACCAGACAAAATTAAAAGGGTTATAATCATAACCAGAACAGCAGATAATGAAACTACTCCGTTTCTGATAAAACTTGTGAATCCTGATTTTATAACTCTTTTTAGTGTAAGTGAAAACATATTTTTTTATTATAAAACATAACGACCGGTTGGATCGTCTCTGATAATTTTGCCAGCTTCCATTGTAATAACTCTTTTTGATAATTCATCAATTACGCCCTTGTTGTGAGTAGTTAGAATAACTGTAGTTCCAAGGTCGTTTACTTTTTTTAACATTTGAACTATTTCAAATGTACTCAATGGATCAAGATTTCCTGTCGGTTCGTCTGCAACGATAACATCTGGCTGATTTACTATTGCTCTAGCAATTGCCACGCGTTGTTTTTCTCCACCAGACAATTCTTCTGGAAAATTCCAAGATTTTTCTGCCAAATTTACCAAATCCAAAACATAGGGAACATCTGCCATTATTTCCTCATCTGATCTACCAGCAACCTCCATTGCAAAAGAAATGTTTTCGTAAACGGTTTTGTTAGGAAGAAGTCGAAAGTCTTGAAAAATAGTTCCAATTCTGCGACGTAATTTGTTTACATTATGTTTCTTTAATAAATGAACATCTGTTGATTCAAACAAAACTCTACCCTCTGTAGGTTTTTCCTCAGCCAACAACATTTTTATCAAAGTAGTTTTGCCAGCACCAGAATGACCAACAATAGAAACAAATTCTGATGGTTCAATTTTTATATTAATATCACTCAAAGCTCGAGTGTTGTCTTGATAGGTCTTTGTAACTTTGTCGAAATAAATCATTTCATTGTATATTCTACACTATTTAAAAAAAGCGTCTATGTCAAAAAAAGCTATGTTCTTAGAGCTTCTATAAATAAATCTATTTCTCCAGACAAAACAGCCTCGATATCGCTTGTTTCGGTATTATTTCGGTGATCTTTGACTAGTTTGTACGGATGCAAAACATATGATCTGATTTGACTACCCCATTCTGCTTGAGTATTTTTTGAAACTGACAATTCTGAAATTTCGCCTCTTTTCTTTTTTTCCATTAAATTAAAAATCTTTCCGCGAATTATTTCTAGAGCTTTTTCTTTGTTTTGTAACTGACTTCTTTCGTTTGAAATAAATGCAGTTGCGCCAGTTGGACGGTGAACAATTCTAACTGCCGTCTCGCGTTTGTTTACATTTTGCCCACCTGGACCGCTGGATTTTGTAAATTCAATTTCCAGCTCATCCTCGCCAACTTCAAATTCCTTTTGTTCAAATTGTGGAATAATTTCGACCATCGCAAATGAAGTCTGCCTTTTTCCGGCAGAATTGAACGGTGATTTTCTAACAAGACGGTGAACGCCGGACTCCCCCTTCAGCGTCCCATACACATTCCGACCAACAATCTCAAAAGTGATCGATCGGTAACCGCCGTTGGGATTTTGGTTTTCATCCAAAAAATTTATTTGCCACTTTTTTCTTTCAGAAAATTTCATGTACATTTCCAACAACATTCGAACCCAGTCCTCGGCATCCTCCCCGCCCGCACCAGCAAAAATATTTACGGTGACATTGTTCTTGTCGTATTTTCCAACGCCGGACAATTCATTTTGCAAATCCTGAAGTTCTTGAATTTGTCTTTGTGCCAAATCCTTGTTCTGCCAAAAATCATTTTGCATCATTGCCGATTCTATTTCAGCAATTCGTTGTGAAATTTTTTGCATTTTTTTTTGTTTTTCTTGATCTGGCTGTGTCATTTTTTGATTTTATTTTGAGCCGATGGGCGGGATTGAACCGCCGACCTCGTCATTACCAATGACGTGCTCTACCAACTGAGCTACAACGGCTTTTTTACTACGATGCCAGAACCTAATATATCATAATCATGATAAATAAAAAACCACACAAAATTGCGTGGTTTTTAATGAATCGTCGTTGGAATTTTAGACAATTTATGCCAAATAAGTTGTAAAGTCGTAATAATTGAACTTTACATTTTTTACCGATTTATCTTGAAATCGGAACTTGTGGCATCATTGAAGTTGCCGGCATAAGCGATCCGTTCGTTGACGAGTCGCTTACCGCAACCAACAAAATATCTATTATTCTAAAGAACGTGAGAAGGACGTTCTCGAATGCCTTGAAAACTTCTGGCATCAAGAAGCTCAGTATGATAATAACCAGACCAAGTCCGATTGCTCTAAATATTCCCATACGAGATTCATTATGAGAGGGGCTTGTTTAACTCTGTTCGACGACAGAATTTCTGGCTAATACCAGACCGCCCCCCTCTTTCTGAATCTCAGTTAAAATATTTGAAATTACTACGCGTGCTTGTGCAGAAAATTAAATTAATTTGCGCTGAAAAATTTAATTAGTGAATGATTGAATGGTGAATGAAGTGGCCGAAACCATTTTTTGTCCGACATGATAAAAGTCCATCACATTTGTAATTTATGACTTTTCAGATTCAGACAAAGAGAGGTGTTTGGTATTCCTGAAGTTTGATTTTCAAGGAACTTTCCCTACATATATATTATATCAAATATGGTATAAAAAGCAAGCGATATTGATAAGTCTATTTTATAAAAATCAAACACCTAGACTAGCTATGAAATAACCCACAAAATAAGCAATTACAGCAGCTAGTGCACCAATTGATAATGTTTGAATTGACGATAAAAATTTATTTTTTTCTGTTATCAAACCTTTTACATATCCGACCATAACAAAAGCGACGCCTGTCAAAAAAATTGAAATTAAAAAATTATTTTTACCAAAATCAAAAACAAAAGCCAAAAGTGGTATGAAGCCAATCAAAACGAAAGCAAAGAAGGTTACGGCTCCAGAGATAATTGGTTTTCTGCCCGACATGTTGTGATTCAAGTCTTCTCCAGATTTAGAAGAAAGATAATTGGAAATTGCCATCGAAAAACCATCAGCAAATAAATTTGCAAAACCCAATATCAAAATAATAGTTACAGATAATGATGCACCAACAACGCTTGATACAATTGCAAATGTTGTAACCAGCCCATCTATCGCACCAAAAATAAAATCCGGTAAATATTTTTTATGTTTTAACATTTTTCTATTATATCAAATTATCTCAATTTTGAGCCACCTCGCAGAATCGAACTGCGGACCTCTGCTTTACGAAAGCATTGCTCTACCAACTGAGCTAAGGTGGCGATGTTATTGTGATTGAATATTATTTCGATCTGTCTCCTTGATTTTAAAATAATTCGTGATAATTTTGTCGCAGTAGCACAATAATAGAACACTGGGAGAAATTTCACAAATAAACAAACAGGAAGTGGAGGTGGTGTGATGAGGGGTAAGTTGAATTTAACAAAGATGAGAGAAATGGAGGCTAAGGTTTTGAAAGTTTCACTTATAAGACTCGAGGGTATAGGAAATCTTTCGGACAATTCTGCCTTCAAAAGATTTACTAACGGATCAACAAATACATTCGGATTTGGAAAGTATATTCTTACAAGAATGGAAGACTCTACGAATCACATATTTGTCATAAAAAATGATCCGTCAAAAGTCGTTGGTAATGGAGAAAATACTACGATTTTAAAAATAGGGCAAGTACGTGTTGAAATCACGGGAAGCGAAACTAAAATGTTCGTCATCCCAAAATGCGTTTGATTGCTGTTTCGAAATCAATACTTCACAAAAACCGCGGTTCATTTGAACTGGCGGTTTTTTTAATTATTTTGGAAAACTACAAACTACTCAGTAATTTTGCGTTCCAGCTTGGGCCAAACTCTTGTTACGACTTCATAATTTATTGTTCCGATTCTGTCTGCCAAATCCTCTGCCGTGATTTCTGATTTGCCCTGCTTGCCCAGCAGAACGACTTCATCTCCGGCAGATATTTTTCCGGCACAATTTCCAGCATCAACAACAAACATATTCATAGCGATTCTACCCATGATCGGACATTTTTTGCCACAAATCAAAACTTCCCCATTGTTTGAAAAAGCGCGATCATATCCATCACTATACCCTTGCGGAATTACGGCTACTGTTGTCTCTTTTTTTGTAATAAATGTTAGACCGTATCCGATTGGAAAATTTTTTGGCACAGTTTTGACTTGAGCGATTTGGGTAACCCAACGCATTACTGGTTTTAATTTTATTTTTTGTTCAAAACTTTTTTTCAAAAAAACAGACGGCCACAAACCATACAATCCGATTCCTAATCGCAATATTGATCCTCCCCAATTATTTTTTTGGTCAGACAAAAATCCTGATGTGGCAGAAATATGATGAAATAAATTTTTGAAACCGGCCTGCATTGCGATCTCTTTTACCTCAAGCAAATCTTTGTGCTGAAGTTTGGCATGTTTTAGGTTTGTTGTGTCTTCAATATTTGAAAAATGAGAATAAACAGCCTCAACATCCAGTCGATCAAATTCCAGCATTTTTTTGAAAAAAGCTTCGGCGTCTGATTTGATAATTCCCTGTCGACCCAAAAAAGAATCAATTTTGATATGGACAGTTAATCGGCGTTTTTTTGTTTCCAAAATTTGTTGTAATTTTTTTGCAATATTCAAATCATAAACTCCCAAAATACCGCCAAGCTCAACAAATTCTGGCAGTTGCTCAATTGAAACATAACCAAAAACAAAAACGGGTTTGTTCGTATATTGCCTGATTTCTCTAAGTTCTGAAATATCATCAACCTGAAAATAGTCGACGCTTTTTTCAATAATTGAAACAACCTCTTTTACTCCATGACCATAGGCGTTGGCTTTTACAGCGCCGACAATTTTGACATTTTTTGTATTTTTGTTTTTTCGCAAAATCGCTCTAACCTGCGCAACATTGTTTTGCAGATTTTTTCTTGATATTTCTATTTGAGCAATTGAATTCATTTTTTTAAATTATTTCGCTTTTTCTACCTTACTACATTCTTCCAAAATTACTCCAAACTAATTTTTTGGGCTTGAATCTTTTCACCAACCAAAATACTGCCGATTTCTGTAAATTTTTCTGTAAGATCGGTTGTAAAAAATTCTTGTGAACTATTTTTTGATAATTTCTCCTCAATTTCAGCATGTCGAATCAAATAATCTTGTAATTTTTGAGAAACTATCTCGCCTTCGTTAATTATAACTGCTTTTGATCCCAATTCCGACAAAGCTTTTTGTATTTCTAATTTCAAAATTCCATAATGGGTACAACCCAAAATCAAAGTATCAATATCATTGTCAACCAATTCCTTTAGATAATTTTTAATCACAAGGTTTATAATTTGAGCATTTTTTTCTGATGATTCGACTATTGGAACCAATAATGGACAGGCTTTTTGAAAAACCTGTACATCCTGATCAATTTTTTTTAATTCATCAGCAAATGCAGACGATTTTACTGTACTTTCGGTAGCAATTACACCTATTTTTTTATTTTTGCTTTTTTCAACTGCCACTTCCACAGCTGGAATTATAACTCCTAGAACTCGCCTATCGGGATAATTTTTGACCAAATATTCTTGCTGAATCTTGCGCAAGGCCTCGGCAGACGCAGTATTGCAAGCCAAAATAATCAATTGACAATCTTTTTTGAACAGAAAATCGACGGCTTGCTCTGTATATTTATAAATAGTTTCCTGAGATCTAGAACCATATGGTGTTCTGGCAGTATCTCCCAAATATATAAAATCGTAACTTGGCATGGAATTTTTCACATGACCAAATATATCAAGTCCGCCAAAACCAGAATCAAATATTCCTATTTTCATAATTTTTTTATTATAGCAGATTTTTTGGATTGAATCGCTTTTTGTATTATAATAGTACTCATTATGACATTAATAACAAGTTTTATAATTTTTGGAATTTCAGCAGGTTTGTTGTATTTTGCCGGAGAATTGATTGTGAAAGGAATGTTGAGGCTGTCCAGATATATAGGTGTAACAGAATTTGTGGTGGCTTTTTTTGTGATGGCGGTTGCGGCATCACTACCAAATCTATTTGTCGGAATTACATCCGCATTACAAGGAATTCCAGAATTATCTTTTGGTGACATTATGGGAAACAACATGATTGCACTGACGTTGGCTGTCGGATTGGCAGTTTTTTTCTCTCCAAACAAGGAAATTCCTGTTGATAATCAGACAATAAAAGGTACAAGTTTTTTTACAATTATTGCAGCTATTTTGCCAATTATTCTGATTTCTGACGGAGTAATTTCTAGACTGGATGGACTTATATTGATTGGACTATTTGCATATTACATATATTGGTTGTTTTCAAAAAAAGAGCGTTTTTCAAAAATATACGAAGAACATGAGGAAAAAAATGTAATATTCGAAGCAAAATTGGCTTTCTTTGATATATCAAAAATTGTCGCTGGTGTAATAATTTTGATGGTTTCTGCTCAAGGAATTGTTTTTTCAGCCTCATCAATAGCGATTGATCTAGGATTACCTCTGGTATTAATAGGAATTTTTATTCTTGGATTTGGAAGTGCCCTGCCGGAAGTTTATTTTGGTATAAGTTCTGCAAAAAAAGGAGAGGTCTCTATGATTTTGGGAAATTTGATGGGTGCGGTTATTATTCCAGCTTCATTAGTAATTGGAATTGTATCAATTATTTCTCCAATACACAGTGACGGATTGCAGTTTTCTATAATAAATAGACTATTTTTGATTTTTGCTGCATTATTCTTCTTCTTATTCTCAAAAACACATGACAAAATAAGTACAAGAGAGAGTTATTTTCTGCTGGCAATATATATAGCCTTTGTATTAACTACTATATTTCATAGGTAAAATTTTAATATAAAAAAATTTTAAGATAAAAAATTAAACAAAGCCTTAGAATTAATTATCTTTTTTTGAAACAAACAAAAGAATAATTATCATAAGAGCCGAAATTCCTCCAGCAACCATGACTGTATTTATTATATAACTTAGTGCCTCCTCTGCTGTATAAACTTCCGCAATACTCAAAACTCCAAACAATACAATCGGACCAACCAAAATTCCTATTAATAATATTATAAACATTTTTAATTTTTCTTGCATATCGTAGTTAATTATATTTCATCTAATACTTTTGTAAACACCGTTAGTCACACCTTTTGAAAAAACGACTTGCCATAACTGGATATTTCTGGATCGAAATCCGCCGAAAATTAATCTTTCTTTTTCAAAATAATTCCCAACTCTCGTAATTGTTCAGAAGAAATTTCTGATGGTGATTCCATCAATAGATCTCTACCCTCACCCGTTTTTGCAAAAGCAATAACTTCACGAATGTTGGGTTCATTTTGCAATAGCATCACAAGACGATCAAAACCAAAAGCCAAACCGCCATGCGGTGGAGTTCCAGAACCTAGAGCGCGCAGCATGTGACCAAAATTATTTTGGATTTTGTCATCAGAATATCCCATTATTTTGAAAACTTTTTTCAAAGCTTCTGGTTGATGATTTCTAATTCCACCACCACCGATTTCGTAGCCATTCAAAACCATATCATACTGCGCTGCGATTATTTCGCCGATATTTTTTTCATCCATCAAATCATTCATAAATTCAGGCTTTGGTGCAGAAAAAGGATTGTGAGAAAAAGTCCAATCGCCATTGTCTGTTTTTTCAAAAAACGGAAAGTCTATTATCCAACAGAAAGCCAGCAAATTTGGGTCATTTTTGTCCTCTCTGATATCCGGCTTGTCGTTACCATATTTTTCCATTGCTTCTTTGTATGAAATTCTAGGAAAAGGAATTTGTTGAATTTTCTTTTCTGGATATAGATTTTTTACCAAATTTATCATTGCCCGCTCATTCACATCCATCACGTCTTCTTGTGTTACAAAACTCATTTCAATATCTATTTGAGTAAATTCTGGTTGACGATCTCCGCGCGTATCTTCGTCACGAAAACATCTTGCAATTTGGAAATATTTTTCAAAACCGGCTGACATCAACAGTTGTTTGTATTGCTGTGGAGATTGTGGAAGTGCATAAAATTTGCCCTGATACAATCTAGATGGCACAACATAATCACGAGAACCTTCTGGTGTCGATTTGGTCATATATGGAGTTTCTATTTCTGTAAAATTTTCTTTTGTATAAAATTCTCTGATTGATTGAATTGCGAAATGTCTGTTTCTGATATTTTTTTGCATTCTGTTTCTACGCAAATCTATGTGACGATATTGTAGGCGAATTTCTTCGTTTATTTCTTTGCCGTCTGTTGATATATCAAAAGGTGGAGTTGTGGCCTGATTCAAAACTTTCATAGACAGAATTTCTATTTCTATGTCGCCATTCATTTTTTCTTTTTGAATATTTCTTTCTGGACGAGGATTTACTTTTCCAACAACTTCAACTACCCATTCTGGTCTAACTGTACTACCTACTTCATGAGCTTCTTTTGCATTTGGTAATATCACGCCTTGAACATTTCCGGACATATCACGAAAATCAAAAAAAATCATCTTGCCCTGATCACGACGAATATCAATCCAGCCCTTTATAACGACTTCTTTGCCTAAATGATTTTTTAGGTCTTTTATATAAATTCTTTGCATATTAGAGAAAAGTATAGCATAAAGTGAAGAAAAATCACCTCTTAAAATCGCACATCTGATAAATCAACTAATCAGTCAAAATAAAAAACACAACATTACTTTTCACGCCCCATGGTTCAGATTTGTTACTCAGTGCGTTTTTTATTATACCGCGCCCTTTGTGTATAACGCTTGAAACTACACTATGTTTTTTTTGATTTTATCTTTCCAAGGCAGATGCCAATTATGAACGATAAAATTCCAATCAATGTGATCAAAATAATCCACTTGGATTTTTCAAGACCGTTATCAACATAAGTGTCACTGATGTGGGTCAGATTTGTATCTTTTCCCTCTTTGTAGTTGGCTTTCTCTGATTCAAAAACTATCAGTGTATTTTTGTCCGGTTGTATTGATGATATTCCTTTGTAATTACCGGAAAAAGTTTTGTCTAAATTATCAAGTCCGCCTATGACATATATAGAATCAGAGACATATCCCCCCTCAAAACAATCTGCTTTTGCTGACATTAGCAACATAATTTTTTTATTAAACCCAGGAATACTGTAACCCTGAAATAAAAATGGATCTTCCAAATCACAACTGGTAATTTCTTTTTGATCCACCAACTTTTGATTCTGATATACTACAAGAGAAAACACTCGACTGATTAAATATGATTGTTCATCTCCAATATATCCGTTTCGCAGAAAATTCACATCGATGCTAATATTATTTTTCTTTAGACTGATCGGAGTCAGATCTTTAAATTGACTTGTAATCTCACTTATTTTTTGATTAACTAAATAATTATTATCCCAATTATTTTCTGTAAGTTTTTCTCCCTCATCGCATGAAAAAATAGTAGAAACAGATTCATTAGACAGTGAAATCTTTTTCAAAACTGGCGGACACCCACGACCGCCGTTATCTATTTGTTGATAATATATTGACTCATCTCCTGGATTATATTTGAAATCATACAAATTTATCGATCCACCAACTGTCGCATGGGCGTGACTAGAAAAAAATATAAACAAAATAAATAGAAGGCACAATGTCAAACTGATATTTTTCATATTAATGAATTTTACCACATTTCCAAACTTGATACATCGTGAGACTTTTGGTTTCTTAAAATATAAGTAAAAATTCTGCGCGGTCTAGTGGATGATGTTGGAACTGGAACATTGCATATGAGATAATTGTCTTATGCCAAAAATAGAGTATAAGACTTCAATAGAAAAATTATCTCCAAATAATTTAGGGGGCTTTTTTGTCGGATGGAAGAATAAACCCTCTATAGAAAAACATCTGGCGGTGTTGCAAAACAGTAACCATGTTGTGCTCGCAATTAATGATAAACAAGTTGTCGGATACATAACTGCAATAACAGATAAAACACTTTCAGCGTATATTCCATTCCTTGAGGTGTTACCAAAATTTAAAGGGCAAGGTATTGGAAAAGAATTAGTTTACAGAATGCTCGCAATTTTAAAAGATTATTACATGATAGACCTACTTTGTGATACCGATTTACAAAAATTTTATGAAAAATTTGATATGAAAAAAGCTCAAGGTATGTGTATTAGAAATTATTCTAATCAGAATGGAGATATTAAACCTTAGATAACACCAATTACAAGAAACTAATTTAGATTTTTAATTTGATTTAATATTTTCTGTCTTTCATTATAACTTTTTGAAAGTGCCCATACCCAGGCTTTTTCATAATCATAAATACCTTTTCTATTTTTTTCTATAGCAACGGCTTTATTTGCAAATACCTCACCATACAAATTAATCCATATGTCATACAAAAAAATATTTAAGATCATGTGCTCATCTATACCATCTATTCTGTTTTTTAATTGAACCAAAAGTTTATGACCTAATTCATGTATTAGTGTTGCAATTTTGGTGTCAGAATCATAACTAGCTCTCAGTTTCATTGGTTTATCTTTTTTACCAGACCAACTAGGACCTTCATATACAACAATATTTATAGTTTTGTGAATAAAATCTAGACCGGTAACTTTTTTAAATTCATTTATTATCCTATCTCCTTCTTTATTCCAAATACTAATATACTCATTTGTAGCTTCCAGATAATCCTGCGATTCTGGAGTAAATTTCAATATCATTCAAAAAATAATACCATATTTCTGAAATACATACATAGCGAGGTTTTTGGAGGGTAAAATATGGATGGAAATTCAGCACGGACTAATGAATGGTATTGGAACTAAAATTTTTAATTTCAATAAAAATTCTTAGCGATGTAGAAATATGCGATTAATATCGTCACCAGAATAACCAAGACAAACATAATATTAAATCTTTTTGAAGCAGAATCTACATCATCGAAAAATGATTCATTAATTTTTCCACTTTTAATATCACCCAATATCCTATTTATTCTAAACAAGTTGGCATATCCAGAAAAAAACATATTTTTAACAAAATATTCTTTACCGTCGATAATAAACCTTGTTCTTTTGAAAGAAGTTCTTGCGTCGTTTTCACTACCAGGTTTTCTCATTTTTTGAGGGATGAGTGACATATCAATTCCAGACTCATAACATATGAAGTCAAAAAACTCAATTTTAACATCAGATATCAACCCATTACACAAGTGTATTTTATCATTTTTAGAAGTATACAATTTTAGTTTTATATTTCTTTGAAAAGAAAGACCGTATTTTCTTGCAATTAATTTTATAAGTGTTCCCCTGATGAACAAGGGTAAATATAGAAGTGACAAGAATATAACCGAAAACAATGATATTATTGCAACAAACCAGAAGATGGCGTAAATAATTTCCAAGTTCATAATATAGAGTAAATTATACCACAAAAAAATCGATCTGGCTTAATCGAGGACGTTATTTCCCTATATAAATTTGAAAGTTCAAGTGGAGTGTGAGTTCTTAGTAATTCATATGCTTCTCGCATAGGACTTTTCCCTACTTCAAACTTGGGCTGATTAGAAAATTCTTCCATAGCAAAAGTATATCAGGTTGGAACTAAAAAAACATTATGAAATAAATATTTTATCTAAAAGACTTCATTTGTGCGGGTTCGTGGATGATGTTAGAACTGGTTTGGTTAATTTAAGTTAAATCTTTTATATTCTGAACTTGTCATATTACCTTCACCATAGCACTCAACCAACGAAATTGAGTTTATATGAAATATCTTTTCAGATTTTTGTGTTTTTAGAAATTCTATTCCCTTCTTATACCCCTCTTCTGTTAAATCAAAAAAAGCTAAAGTTACATGTGGTTGATAATTTTTTATCCTTGGTAACCATGTATTATAATTAGATGTTATTTGATCTCTAAGATTATTAAATAGGTGTTTCAATTCAGTAGACAAATTTAGATCAATCCATATGACATCTGGACTTATTTTTTCGGATACTGCACCGCCCCAATTCTTGGTGCCACCAAAACCTTTTACATGCACAGATATGGATTTATAGTCTTTAGAAAAAGCATGCAACTTTATTTCAAGATCTCTTAAAATATCATCTGGAATCGATATTGCATCTCCAACTGTTATGTGTGGTAACCAACTTTTTAAACTTTTTGTCGAACCAGTTATTTTTGAAAGTTTTTCTTGTAAATTACGGACACTGTTCAATTCTCCATCTGATAAGTAGGATACTATAGAAAAGTTTTTCATAAATAAAATTATATCACATTTCCAAATCCCATCTTCTGTGGGATTTCTGACAGCATAAAATATGAACAAAAATTCTGCGCGGACTAGTGGACGATGTTGGAACTAAATTGAAATAAAAGAAAACCGCCCAGAGAACCTGAAGCGGTTTTAATTCGGCGGTAATTCAGTCAATGAATATAATGTCGCGTCCCCGTGCTCCATCACACACCATCTCTGCTGAAGCTTTGATACTAATTCGTATGACTGGTCAAATTAGTATTATCATTTAAAAGATATTACCATTATTTTATCTAAACCAAAAAACTCAGTGATTTTCCTTTCAACTCTATCTTCAGTGGTGATTACTACAAGTTGATCAAACCCAATGTATGCGGTTTTAACCATCTCATCACCATTCACATGGCACAATACCGAGCCTAAATCCAACACAGGGATAATCACCACTGCGTTGATCCCAAGACTGGCTAAAGTATCCTGAAGATCGGATTGATTTTTCTCCAAGACATCACGAGCGATCTGGCGTAATTCGAAACTGGGCAATTCTCTTCCCATTTGTCCATGTGGACTAGGAACAATTCCCATTTTAGAAAATGCTTCATTGATTTGAGTCCCTCCACCCACACAGATTACTGTAAAATAATCTCGAGTGACGACTCTTAAATATTCAATGAAATTCACACTCCGACTCAGGTCTCCCGACACCTTAACAAACAGGTTTTTTCTCATTGATTACTCCTTTCAAGTTTCTCTCTGTTTTTAGAGTAATAAAAATTAATACATCTGTCAAACAGATATACGTCAATTACACAGCCACCACGCCTAACAAAAAGACATTCTTGACTTACACGATCTTTTTCAACTCCCATACTCTACCAAATCTAGACCATCGCTTTCTTACAACTTCTCTAGGAAGCCTCATGAAATAATAATCATTGGAAAGTTTTGTATATTCCAACATCGGGACTTTATGTGTATCACATACATAGAACACACCCGTATCATAGCCATATACGAAAATTACATGATCGAGTAGTCCTCCATATTTTAGCCCTATATCTACACCAACTACCCTCTCTTCATCTACAGATCTCTCTACTATTCGTTCAGCATCAAATAAACTTATTCTAGAAAATAACATTGCATTAAAAAGATTCCAAAAAGAATTGATTGCAGTTGTATTTATAAAGAGCTTTAAATTATTCTCTTTTAAATAATCAGGTAAGTAAATAAATTGTAATTGAGTCCACATAAGCCAAGATGGTAATCTAAGGCCAAAGAAACGATTTCTTTCCATATAAACAGGGTTTAAATTAATTGCATTAAACTTATCGGGAAAGTAGTAGTGCAAAGCATAATATAGAAAATCTCTACCGCATCGATTTTTAACGGTTTTGCCATCAACCACCTCTCGCTCGACAAAACTAAACTCATCTAAACTCCTAGGTAAAGATTTCATATAAAAATTCTATCACGGTTCAAAATTTTATGCACCGAAGGAATTTATGTAGTTCACAAAACACGGGTGAAAATTCTGCGCGGGCTAGTGGATGATGTTGGAACTAGTCTAAAGATAAAGAGTATTACAAACAATTATGTAACCACCGTTAATCTAACTATTTAATATTATCCCAAACATATTTGATATCTTGATTTTTTTCCCAAAGTTCTAAAATTTTATTTCTCAGTACTTGATGTTGGGGATATCCTTTATCTTCAACTCCATTAGGTAACAAGTGCCTACATTCAGCGTTTAGTAGAACGGTCAGAGATTCTTTGAGATCATTATATTTCTCCTTACCGAGCTTGTTCTGCTCTTCGGCACCAAACTTCTGCCATGTATAAAAATGCCAAAGTTCATGCATTGTAGTCCTTTGTGATGAAAGAGTGGGTACTGTAACAAAAAAATAATTATCCTGAATATTGTATGGGCACCGATTATTTATCGTTAAGTATCCGGTAATATTATGCGTAAGAGTTGCTTCAAACACTTGTTGAGCTATCTTGTGATATTTGTCGGCAATAGTATCCCAGTCATTCTGATATTTTGCTACAGATTTTTCTAAATTGATTCCTTCTTCTAATAGGTATTTCTGGACAAATCGAGCGACAACTTCTTCGGTTGGTGAATCGCCATATTCTTGAATGAGTTTTTCGTAAACCTTAGTGGCGAACGGAGAATTATTATTACTTGAGCTCTTACCTCTATTCAGAATACACCAAATATCTTTTTCTTTGTTGTATTCAAAAGTTACTTTCATACAAAAATTCTACCACGTTAGAAACTATAAATCCTTAAAGCAAATAAGTATATTGTTAAAAATTCTGAATGCGCGGTCTAGCGGACGATGTTGGGACTAAGATTGTAAACCTTTGACAAAAATAAACAGCATTTTTATGAATTCCTCAAAACTATTTATATTAACTTCCCAATAATTTTCTGCTTTTCTTAGATTTTTGTAATAAGTTTGCCTATTTTCAAAATAGTAATTTTCAGTTTGTAAAAACCAAATATTTTTACCGCTTTTTTGCGACATAAACCACTTTTCTAGCAATCGAGCAGATCTTCCATTTCCATCCAGAAATGGGTGTACTAAGGCAATTTCCAAATGAAGCCAAGCGGACCAGAATATAATCTCTGGTTCAGACATTTTGTTTGCTATTAGTTTTTCAATAATATTAAAAATTTGCGACATTTCATTTTTTATCAAAAAATGTTCCGGGCCAGAATATACCAATCCCTCTTTTCCAAATACACCCACAGGCTCTTGTCTGTAATTACCTTGTCTTGCTACAGAAAGAATATGTTTTGATAATAATTTATGAGATTTTAGGAAATTTTTCTCATTCAATTTATTCGATTCGGCAAAATCATATGCCTCGACTAAATCTTGAACTTCTGCCAATTCTTTTTTTGAAAATCTAGATAAATTATCCTTATTGATAAAAGAATTTAGATCAATAGAAACACCTTCAATATTCGAAGAGTAAACGGCACTGCTTTGTAACATAAAATCTAAATCATGTTTACCACCAGAAATCTTTGGGAATTTAAGTTTTGAATATTTTTTTAAAAATATCGGTAAAAGATTGTGTTTTGCAAAATCAAAATCATCTTGAACTCTAGTATATTTATATTTCTGATTTAATGAATAAACGGTAAGTGGTGACTCTCCTTTTTTGATAACAAATTTATCTGAGAGCAATTCTTTTAAATGTCGATGAATAATTTGATTTGATAATTTCAATTTGATAGAAATATTCGTAGCTCCAAAATCACCTTTTGATAGTAAGTTTAATATGGTCAATCTAGTATCAACATTTTTCATATATGTTAAGTTTACTATAAACCCAGCCAAAGTCAATTGAGTTTATAGTAAACTATAAAACATCGAGTGTTCCGTGTACCCTAGAAACCTTCTTTATTTTAATGCGCGGTCTAGTGGCCGATGTTGAAACTGGGATCAATAATTATAATTTGTAATTTTCTCTAATTTGTCTATAACATCACGATCAGTAATTCTTTTTATCTTTGTTATTTTCCATTCGCCGTCATCATAAGTAGAGCATTTAGCTTTATATGGTAAAAAATAATACAACTGATTCTTATCACATGTATCTATTTGTATTGATGCCTCATTTGGGAAAAAAATTCTACTATACCTTTTAGAGGAAATATCGTCAAAACCAAAATCTTCAATCTCTGCAATGACTCTGTAACACTTGATTGTATTTCTATCAATCGGACATGCATAAACTTGATAAAATCTATCACCGTATACTAAAAGAGAAATTGAATAAATTGATGATAATAAAAATGACACAACAAGTATAAACTTAAATATCGGTGTCTTCATAAAATCATTTTCTTTAACTAAATAAGGTTCTTTTAAAAAATTTTGAACGAAAATTGTATGAACGAAATACACAATAAAACTCAAAATTCCAGCAATAAGAACCGTATATATTCCTATCATTATAATTACACCAAACATTTTCAAAATTAGATATAAATATTCCATGATTATTTTAAATACAAGAGCGGACAGCCGAGGTTTTCAACCATAAATGAACCAACAAGGGGCTTAATCATAGAACTCGGACTGCCCGTTTCTGTCTACGATTGAGCAAGTACGAAAAAATCCCGTCCTATGGGTTTATTTCATTATGGTTGAACCACTTAACTATACAACTTCTGAGACTATTTTAAAAGCTTTTAAATTTAATAATGCTTTTCAATTTTATTTGTTTCATTATTATAAGTGTGGTTAATTATTAATTTGATTACAACATCAATAATAGTTATTGAAACGCTAAACTTTTTATTTAGAATATGTTTTATACTTAATAATTAATACCTTAAGATCTGGATGAGATATTCTTAATCCCCAGTCTTAATTGTTGATATTAAATAATCTAAACAAAAAATATTTATCCTTGTTTTATTAATATGTCTAACTTATTTTTGACTTATCTAAACTAGTTTTTACCCTTTATATACTTACGCTTACCATATAAACCTAAAAATATTAACTCCTACTGATTCCTTACGGATCAACTTTATTTTAATGCGCGAGTGATGGGACTTGGTCACAAATCACTAAGTAAAATTTTTCGCCTCAAAAAAATCGGCTCAAATTTTCCTAAGTGTTTGCGACCCCGACTCGCCTCCCCAGGTTTTGCTTCGCAAAACACAAGGGGCCCCGGCTCCGTCTTTCTGCGTCCCTCACTCACTTTGCATTAAGACACAAAAAGAGCCAGAGCTCTGCTCTGACTCTTTTTGGTCTAGCGCGAGTGATGGGACTTGAACCCACGACCTTCCGCGTGACAGGCGGACGCTCTAACCAGCTGAGCTACACCCGCATCTT
>DAOLDC010000012.1:0-19250 GCA_035327525.1 Minisyncoccota bacterium
CAAAAGAAAGCAGTATTTATACTCTATCTGTGTCCACTTTATAGGGTACGTATCACTGTTGCCAGACTTGGACTCGAACCAAGATACCCGCCTCCAAAGGGCGGTGTCCTACCATTAGACGATCTGGCAATACATAATAGATTAACTTTTTTTTTAATTAAAATCAAATAAAAAAACCGGCGGAGTTGGTAAAACCGCCAGTTTTGTTTTGGACATTTTTTGAACTCAATTTTTTCTACGCTGTTGTAACCGCACAACTGGCAATGTCCAATTTTACCAGTTCAGCGATCCTTTCGACGTGCTGGGTGGCTATCAATTCAGATCGTCGGCGCTTTAAAAAAACATTGATCTGTTTGACTATATTACCAACAATTACCCGCATCGCCGATTCTATATTTGCCTCCTTAGCGATGTAAAACGCTGCTGTATGTGGATCCAGTAGAATTCGACTCGATATCGGTTGTGGACCGCAATGAAACTTGTACTGCTCAACCCCGACATCGTGCGTCTTGTAGAATTCCGGCGAAAAAAAAGTTTTTTTCTGATTCAGAATCCTGGTAAACTTTCCTGAATAAGCACTGTCACTTCGCAATATGTATTCGCGATTGCGACATTCGCCACGCTCCTCTGAATAGGCGCTCTGGCAATTTCCACTAATCAGAACCGAAACCGCATTTGTTGCATGAATTACCGGATTTTCGTAGACGTGAAACATGCAGTCAACAATCCACTCAAAGTTGCTGTCCATCCCCTTTTGCAGGACAACAATGAAACCGCCGTTTTTTTCCAAAAGAGATTTGACCTGTTTGACATTCTTCTCGGAAATGATTGTTAGCCACTTGGCATCGGCTTTTTTGATCGTGACAGAAACCGAACAACCAGAGATATGGCGGGAATTTTTTGCGGGCAAAAAACTGTGTGCGGAACGAACTGTTGAATTCATAACACTTACTCCTTTTCTAAGGTTCAAACGACAAACACGACATGTGTTTTCTAATGAAAAACAATACAACAAAAAGAAAATTATTGCAAATCAACTATCATCAATTCTAATGGTAAATATGGTATCGGTGAATTGATAGATTGATCATAAATATCCAAAACGGCTAAAAGTGTTTTTGAATTCAAATTTTGTGAATTTGTAATTAATAATTCTGAAATAGATTTGATATCATCGTCAGACAAAATATCCTCGTACAAATCTTTTTTTTCTTTTGCAATTTTTAGGATTAGAATTGCTCGAATTTTTTCGATCAATAATTTTAGGAAAATTTTTATATCGATATTTTTTTCTTTTGCTGTTGCGATTGTGGAAAGTCCTAGGTCTTGATTTTTTTCCAAAATTGACTTTATCAAATTATTTATCATTTCTGATTGTGGTGCCCCCATCACTTTTTCCACTTCATCTACAGAAATTTTTGCATCAGCAGAAGAACGAATCAATTTTTGTAAATTTGTATGTGCATCACGAAATGATCCATCTCCCAAAATCGCCAACAATTCTCCAGCACCACTATCCAATTCGTAACCTTCTTTTTTTGCGGTTGCAATTATCATTTTTTTTAAAATCGTGCGATTTGGAGATTTGAATTGGTAATGTTCACAACGAGAAATAACTGTTTCTGGTAATTTTTCTGGCTCAGTTGTAGCTAGAACAAAAATAATATGTTTCGGCGGTTCCTCAAGTGTTTTCAAAAGTGCATTGAATGCGGATTTTGACAACATATGAACTTCATCCAAAATATATACTTTGTATTTTGAATCAAAAGGCATTGTCTGAACAGATTCGGTCAAACGTCGAATTTCTTCTACACCATTGTTTGAAGCGGCATCAATCTCAAACAAATCATTTTCAGAAGTTCCAATTTCATTTGCCAAAATTCTTGCAACGGAAGTTTTGCCGGTTCCGCGTGATCCGGAAAAAAGATAAGCGTGTGAAATATTTTCTAATTTCAAAGAATTTTCCAAAACATTTATTATTTGTTCCTGACCAATTACATCAGAAAATTTCTGTGGACGGTATTTTGTATAAAGTGCCAAATTTCCAGTTTGGTTTTTTGAATTATTTTTTTTTGCTAAATCTGGTTTTGACATAAATTAATTCGATGCCAATAGTATAGCAAATTATATTTATAAATAAAAAGTAAAAAAATTAAAAGGCCTGATGTCGCGCTATGCGGGCGACATCAGGCCAGTTTTGTATAACCGAGCTGTATCAGCTCGAGATCAACTCTCGTCTGACCAGACCTCGGCCATTGGGTTTTTCGCGGGTCTTAACGTGACCGTGCTGACCTGTGGATACGGATTGCTTTGGCCCAGACATCTTTGGCCATTAACCCGGCGAGTACAGATGGTGATTTCTTACGCCATTTCATATACTGTTCACCTCCTTTCAGAATGTTCGGTATGTTTTTTCGCGTTAAATGTCCGCCAGGAATGATCAAGAGATACAATCCCGCGGACCCATTTTTTACTTTGAATCCCAAAAACTTTTCAGGATTCAAAATGGTTGTGGTGACCTCGCCCCGCAAGACTGACACCAATGAGTGAGGAAATGCCAGTTTTGCCAAACCACCGAGGCCACCACGGTCTGATTAAAAAGAACTGCAATAAATGCTACACAATAATCAAATTTGTGTCAAATATTTTTAGTTAAAACATTTGGTCAAAACAGTCGGCGAGAAATTTCTGATGTAAAACAATATTTAATGATAAAAAAGGGGAAATAAAAAAGGCCGTCGTTTTTTTCAGAATTGTACAGGTTTAATTTTCCCCTGACAAAACTTCAAAAACGACGGCCCCGGAGGTCACTATATGACTACGCTACTTCATTGGAATCACCCTACCTTTCTGGTCCGATGTGGACCGATTTTTGCGGCACAACACTATTTGGCCGGTCACCAGGATCGTGCACTGACACTTTCATGCCGTGCACCAAGGTGTCACCGGTGACGTCTCGGAGGAATTCCTCCGATTCACCAATTCCACCTTCCCAAATCAGGGAGTAATTTGGATCGTCCTTGAGGTCATTCTCCCCATCATTCATGATTTTTTTCAGATTCTTATCGCTAAGAATCCGAACCATCATTTCGGGACGATCCGAATACAATCGATTATGAGCGTCTATAGCCCACAAGTTGCCGATGTGCCGACTGGACACCACCGGTTGATTTCCGGCTGAGGCCTGATTTCCCAGATCTAGGCGGAATTCCAGATTGATGATCGTTATGATCACAAGCGCAATAACAACATACAGCAGGACCGCCATCGGCTCCCGCATGTATTTCCACGACCGCTTAACCGGTGCCCGTTCAAATTGCCGGACTTTTTTGATTCTCTTCTTCATGATTCTACTCCTTAAATGCCGAACTAATAGTTCGGCGTGGTTGTTTTTTAATGAACTAACACTACATATAGTATTATACCAAATTCGAGGTATTTGTCAATCACGCACGTAATATCCCAATACCTTGTAAACACCCCAAACCGCACACACCAAAATCAGTACTTATTCAAAAAATCACCAATTATTTGCTCGACCTCCACAGCAGAATCAGTCTCCATCAATTCGTGACGCAATTCTTTTGCTCCATCAAAACCCTCAACATACGCTTTGAAATGTTTTTTCATCACAGCAAAATTTTTGTACTCAATCAATTTCTCAAAAAGTTTTGTATGTTCAACTAGGACTTCCAATTTTTGACGAGTGTCTGGAATATGACCAGAAAAAAACCACGGGTTACCAAAAATTCCCCTACCAACCATCACACCATCGCATCCTGTTTCTTGTGCTCGCAAATGTGCACTGTCCAAATCAAAAACATCTCCATTTCCAAAAATCAGTGTTTTGCCATCACCGCCATTTTTTGATTTATCAAAAAAATCATCACGAATTTCAACAGCGGACTTTATTCTCTCCCATCGCGCTGGAACTTTTGACATTTCTTTTCTGGTCCGAGCATGCACTGTTACAACAGCTGGATTTGTACTCAATATTATTGGCAACCATTCCTCTAATTGATCGCGATTATATCCTAGACGAATTTTTACCGACACCGGTAGATTTGGTGCACCTCTTTTTGTGGCAAAAATAACCTCTTTTGCTAATTCTGGATTTTTTATCATCGCTGCGCCACAACCTTGTTTTTCAATACTTCGATCTGGACAGCCCATATTTATATCAACTCCATCAAATCCTATTTCCTGAACGAGGCGAGCGGCTTTTTCCATATTTTCTAATTTTGACCCAAACAATTGGGCGACGATAGGATGTTCATTGGGAGAAAATTTGAAAGCTTCTAATAATTTTTTCTTGCCTACTTCTGGTGCCAAAACCAATCCGTCAGCCGAAACAAACTCTGTCCAAAAAACATCCGGTTTTCCGTATTTTGCGATTACAGTTCGAAAAGCCACGTCCGTAACATCAGCCATTGGTGCCAAAACCAAAATTGGTTTATCTTTTTTTTCTTTTTTTAAATTTTTCCAAAAATTATTCATTCAAATTTTTGTGTTGAATATTTCTCAAAAGATAAAACAAAATATCTCGAGTATCTTTCTCCACTTTTGTTGATTGCAATAAAACTATAGCAATTTTGCGATCTGTCAAATCAGATAGTGGTAATTCAAAAAGTGCGATCAATGTCAGTTTTGCAGCCTCAGTATAACCATTTTTGCCACCAATATAATTTTTGTCGCTTATAAAGCGACTATTAGAGCGCCAAACACGCTTGTCTAATCTATAATCTCGCTTTTGGGTTATCTTGAATAATTCTGAATAATTTTTGTATATATATTGCGTAAGAGTGAACAAGTCACCGGCAGTAGACAAATTGAGTGGAGACAAACCGCTTGCATCGTCATAATTTGTTTTTGACATTCCGATCGAAATCGCTTTGTTGTTCATATTTTTCAAAAAAGTTTGTCGTCCTGCAAAAATCGCCAGCGCCTCAGCAGCATCATTGCTCGATTCCAGTAACAGTGGATACAGCAATTCATTTGCTGACAATATTTCGCCAGTGCGCAAATTACCCTGTTTGCCGTGCGTATCAATAGCTTGTTGAGTAATGTTTACTGGTGAATACTGATCAATCGTATCTACAGAAACAACCGCGGTCATCATTTTTGTCAAACTTGCAATGGCATAAATCTCGTCGGCATCTTTGCTTTCTATTATTTCGCCTGTTTCCAAATCAGCAACAATATATGCTGTAGAAGTTATTTTTGGAAAAGAGACTCTATCATCGATTTTTGAATATTCGCCACTGATTCTAATTACATCTAGTCCGCCATAATATTTCTCTTCAGGCGATGGAACTCTTTCTGTGGCTTTGTAAAAATCATCATTATAAATAGTCAAAAATCTGACACCAATCAGTAGAGCGAACAATATTATTATGTAAATTTTAGATTTCATTATTTTTTGTTGCGAAAATAGTCTGAATATCATGCTCCTTCACTAAATATTTTTTTTGCTTCGAACAATAAATTGCGGTTTGATTTATTAAATAAACTATTTTTTCTAAATACCTTTCCTTGAAAGAAAATTTATCTACAATATCGGCAATTGCGACCAGTGACTGATATGTAAAAAACAAATCGTATTTTGATTCCAATACAATAGCCTCTTTTTCTAGAATTGTTATTCCTGTTTTTTTGGTAATATCTTTTATTGTGATTTTTTCAAAATTATTAACAAAACTTATGTTTGTTTCGATTGATTCTCTATAGTTGTCAGCACCGGAAATTGCGATCAAATGAATTCTTGACGAATTCAAGATATTTTTTAGTAAATCAGGAATATTTATACCGATTTTTATACCAAGCTCAATCGTTTCATCAATATTTGGCAAAACCAAAATAATTTCGCCAATTTTTTCTGATTCATCAAATATTTTTTGAAAAATGTTTGATATTCTATCGATTTCTGTTTGGGCTGGTTCTGTTTGGGCTGGTTCTGTTTTTTCTACTCGTTCTAAAAATATTTTTTTATTATCTAATATGAATATTTTTTTGTTTTCAATTTCCGAATAAACATTTCCATTTGAAATAAATTTTGCAAAAGCAGAAATATTTTCCATTCCAATATCATGTGTTGGAGAAATCAACATAATATTCGAATCGGGATCTTTTAGTAGAACGGATTCTATCTTTTCTATATTGTCCTGATATGCTCTCCACCTATCACCAATTTCTATATATGAATTGGTTCGAAAAATAAATTGGCCGAAATCAAAAAAGTCTAATTTTGAAATAAAATTCCAACCTCTTCCAAGACTTTTGATTCTATACAGGTTTTCTCTAGACCAAAATCTGGTAGCATCTCTAGACTGCCACTCGGCATGATCAATCCACAAAATAGCTCCAATGAATATTTCTTCTGTAATATTATATTTTCTTAAAAAATTAGAAAAATATTGATCATTTGAATAAATCACCTTGCAATACTCGCTGATTCCGACAGAATCATCTTTTTTATTTTCAAAAATATCAACCATTCCAGTGTTAATATTTTTTCGACTTGATTTCAGAAAATCGGCGATTTCTTTTCGACCCAAACCTAGTCGAAGCATTGTAAAATAACCCATTTCTGATTCCAAAAATCCCTTTGTTAGATCATTTTCATCAGATGAATAGATCAGTTTTGCGACCTCAAAATCAATGCTACTATTAGAAAAATAATAGGATAAATAAAAAGATTCCAATGTCATAAACATTGCCCAAACAGATAGTGCTACAAAAAATAATCCCCTAATATTAGTATTGTCTGTAAAAAATATTAAAACAAATGAAATTATAATCGCCCAAAACAAACAAATTCTAATTATTTTTCTAGTTTTTTGAGAAAAATAACTATCCAATAGTACAGCCGGATAAACTTGTCCTGATTTATTTTTTAATTCTGCAAATGTCATCATAAATTTATTTTATTAAAGCGGTTAATCCTGAGAAGAACAAAAAACCAATAACAAAAGGTAGAAAAAGCCATAAGAAGAATAATGCGCCACCAACAAAAAACAAAAGGATAATAAAAAATAGAGAAATAATAATTACAATCAACCTAACAAAAAAACCAACACACCGCAGAAAAAAAATAGAAACTACGGAAACTTTTTTGTCGGCAATTTTTCCAATTGGTAGGAACAAACTTTTGGCAAAAAAACCAATGGAAAAGTAGTTAAAAATGAACCAAGCAAAATCTGACC
This sequence comes from Minisyncoccota bacterium, assembly GCA_035327525.1. Taxonomy (GTDB): domain Bacteria; phylum Patescibacteriota; class Minisyncoccia; order Phycocordibacterales; family JAACPR01; genus JAKLEX01. The sequence goes on from DAOLDC010000012.1 coordinate 7,203, forward strand.
AGATGCGAATAAAATTATGAATTGCTACTGTATAATGCCAAACAAAATAGTACGGTATAATTGTCAAAATTTTCATATAACAAATTATAACATTTTTTATTTTATTTTATAATACGCCTTTCCGCTGAAGCGCAGATCAACGTATTCCAAATTTTTGAACTGAATTTCGTGAATAGACTCTTGTTCGATTGTGGTTTTCAAATTATTAACCACTTCTATTGGATCACTTTTGTCATCAATAAATAATTGTGGACCATCTTTTGTTTGTAGTACGAATGTTTGATTATCAGCTGTTGTTATTTTTGAAATACTAATATTTATTTTTGATAATAAATTTTGGATCAAAACAAATCTATTAAATAAATCTTTTTCAGTAAATTTTTTACCCAAAATTAATGAGGCGTCTTGATCTGATGAAATTTTTACCAAATCTTCAACGATAATTATAGGTGCAGTAACAAAAGCCAAACCATTTCTATTTACCAAATAACATTTTTCTGGAACAGAGCACCAAATCGCCCACGGCTCATGTTCTATTATTTCTATTTTTATTTTTGAAATAGAATCGATTTTTATATAAGCCGAATCAACTGTCAAGATTTCTTCTATTTCATTGATAATAGAATTTTTTGGTAAAAGAAAAATATTCCTTTTTGAGAATAATTTCAAATATTTGTTTGCAACATTTTTTTCAAAAATAAACAAAATTTCTGGTGACTCTACATTTTTTTGACCAGTAATTTCTATTTCCGATATTTGAATTGGTTCATAATTAGATAGATAAAATAAACCATAAAATGTTCCAACTACCAATAAAACAATAATTATAATCCGAAAAAAAAATTTGCGTCTCTTTTTTTTGGAAAGTTCTGTTGTTGTTTTTTTATAAACCATTTCTAATTATTTTGTATTTCAATAAAATCTTTACCCATATATGGAACCAAAACATCTGGAATTTTTATTCTACCGTCGGCTTGCTGATTATTTTCAATAATTGGAACCAAAATTCTAGGAAAAGCAATTGCGGTGTTATTGAGAGAGTGAACAAAATTTTTCTGCCCATTATCATCGTACTTTATATTTAATCGACGAGATTGAAAATCGTGAAAATATGAAGCTGAATGTGTTTCCCGATATTGTTTTTGTGATGGAACCCAAGTTTCTATATCGTATTTTTTGACTTGACCTAGACCCAGATCTCCACCAGCATTGATTACGACGCGATATGGCAAACCCAAATCCTGCAGAATACTTTCAGAATTTGCTAATAATTCCTCGTGCAATCTGATAGATTCCTCGTGATTGGCTTCACACAAAATAACTTGCTCCAATTTATGAAATTCATGAACACGAATCAGGCCTTTTGTATCCTTGCTGTGACTTCCTGCTTCACGACGAAAAGCTGGAGAATAACTTATAAATTTGATTGGTAAATCTTTTTTGTTCAAAACTTCGTCAGCATAATAAAACATTGTCGAAACTTCGGCGGTGCCAGATAGATAATCGTCGTCCTGTGTTTTGTACAAATCCTCCTCGCCTTGTGGCAAATAACCAGTTCCAATCAGAGAAGATTTTTTGACCAGTGAAGGCACTATCATTGGTTTATAACCTTTGGCAACCATTTTGTTCATCACGAATTGTGAAATTGCCCATTGCAACATCGCACCATCGTTTTTCAAAACATATCCACGAAATCCAGAAATTTTTGTTCCTCTTTCAAAATCAGCCAAATCGAGTTTGGTCATAAGTTCTATATGATCTTTTGGCTCAAAATCGAATTTTGGAATGTCGCCGACTGTTTTTATTTCTAAATTAAAAGAATCGTCAGCTCCTTCTGGAACAGAAATATCTGGAATATTCGGAACACGAATCATCAATTTTCTCCACTCTATATTTTTTTCATCAAGATTTTTTTCTAGTTCTGTTAGTTGAGTTTTTAGCTCTTTCATTTCTTGTAGAAGAGTGTTTTTTTCCTCTTGATCGACTTGAACAATTTTTTTGCTGACTTCGTTTTGACGAGAACGCAATTCTTCGACTTTTTTCAAAAATTCTTTTCTTTGATCATCAGTTTTTATCAGCAAATCAACGTCAAAATCGATGTGCTTTTTTCTGGCACCCATTGCTACCAAGTCCTTGTTCTCTCTTATGAATTTTATGTCAAGCATTTTTTTAATATTAATTTAAAACTTTTTTATAAGAATATCATATCAAATATGCGAGAATCGGGCTACAAACAAAAAAATAATGAAAATGAATAGAGAAAATCAGAAAATAGTAGATTGGAACAAGGATTCCTGGCCTCAAACACTTTTAGAAATTCCTCAACCACCAAAAAAACTTCGTATTCGTGGCGAATTCAATAATCAATTCGGTTCGGCGGATTTTGTACGGTTATGTGTTGTTGGACCTAGAAAGCACTCAGAATACGCAGAACTTGTCTGCAAAAAAATAATCAGCGGTTTATCAAAATATCCAATTAGTATAGTTTCCGGATTGGCCTACGGTATAGATTCAATCGCCCACCAGACAGCACTCGAGAACAACATTCACGCGATTGCGATTCCTGGATCTGGATTGGCAGATGATGTTCTGTATCCCCACAAACATTTGGATCTGGCTCATGAAATATTGGATGCTGGTGGATGTTTGATTTCTGAATTTGATGACGATTTTCATGCTACGAATTGGACATTTCCACAACGCAACAGAATAATGGTCGGAATATCGGAAGCAGTACTTATAATAGAAACCTCCGAAAAGTCTGGAACAATGATTACTGCCAGACTGGCAACCGATTACAACAAGGAGGTTATGACTGTTCCTAATTCGATTTTTTCAGAAAATTCTACCGGTTCAAACAAACTTCTTCGGGACGGTGCGCATCTCATTCTCGAATCTGACGATGTGTTGGAAATTCTAGGATTTGAAAATGTAAAACCGCCATCGATCGAACCACGATTTGACTCTGAGGCAGAAATTATTATTTATAATTTCTTAAATGAGCCAAAGAATATCGACGAGGTCATTACAGAAACTGGACTATCTATTCAACAATTCAACATCGCCATTTCTATGCTTGAAATAAAGGATTTGATACAAACAACAAACGGAAAAATTTGCAAAAAATAATAGAATCGGTTAATAATTGTATTGATGTCAAAAAAACTTTTGATCGTGGAATCACCGGCAAAAGCAAAAACAATCCAAAAATATCTTGGTAGCGATTTTTCTGTTCTATCATCAGTCGGTCATGTTAGAGACTTGCCAAAAAATAATAAGAAAGCAATTGACATAGAAGCTGGCTTTGTACCAACCTATGAAATTTCTGCCGGCAAAGAAAAAATTATTTCAGAAATAAAAAAAGAGGCAAAAAAATCTGATGAAATATATCTAGCAACTGACCCCGATCGTGAAGGTGAAGCAATTGCCTGGCACCTCAAGGAGGTTTTGGGATTAAAAAAGGCCAAAAGAGTAACTTTTAATGAAATAACTGAGAGCGCCGTTCAAGAAGCTGTAAAAAATCCTAGGGAAATAGATATGAATCTCAAGACTGCTCAGGAGGCTCGTAGAATTCTGGATCGCTTGGTTGGCTATGATTTGTCCGGATTGATCTGGAAAAAAGTTCGTTATGGATTGTCAGCTGGTCGTGTTCAATCCCCTTCGCTTCGAATAATAATGGAAAGAGAAAGAGAAATTCGTGCATTCATTCCGGAAAATTTCTGGGTAATCAAAGCGTTGGTTGAAACACAAAGTGGCGAGGCAAATAGCACGGGCGGCACTACTGCGCAGATTACACAAATTGAAATGTCATGCGAAATTGAACCGCGCGAAAAATCTGAGGTTGATAGAATTTTGAAAATTGGCGAAAGTGGAAATTGGAAAATTTCTGATGTGAAAGAAACAAAAGTAAATCGTACACCAAAACCACCATTTATTACTTCAACATTACAACAGGTCGCCAGCACTCGATTAGGATTTTCACCATCCAGAACAATGCAGGTGGCCCAAAAACTTTACGAGGCAGGACATATTACATATATGCGAACAGATAGTCTGAATCTGAGTCAGCAAGCAATCGGTCAAATTGCAGGAACAATAGAAAAAGAATTTGGTAAAGATTTTTTACATATTAGAAATTTCAAAACAAAATCAAAAAATGCTCAGGAAGCCCATGAGGCGGTCAGACCATCAAATGTTTTTGTGAAAAACGCAGGAAATTCTCCAGAGCAAAAAAAATTGTACGAATTGATAAGGGCTAGAACTATTGCGTCGCAGATGACAGACGCGGAACTCTTGCGAACAAAAATTTCTGCTTCTATAAATGACGGCGAAATTCCAAATTTTTCGGCAAACGGCCAGAGAGTGATTTTTCCTGGTTGGTTATTGGCGGATCCTGCTTCGCGTTCTGAAGATGTTGAATTGCCAGCAGTTTCTGTCGGACAAAAATTATCTTTGAAAAAAATAGATGCCGAAGGCAAACAAACCGAACCTCCATCACGATATACCGAAGCCGGTTTAATCAAGGAATTAGAAAAACGCGGAATTGGTCGCCCATCAACCTATGCTTCAATTATGAAAACTCTAGCGGATCGTGAATATGTTACAAAAAATGGCAAAACATTGATTCCGACAGATACCGGCGATGTTGTCTCTAGTTTTCTAGAACAAAATTTTGCAAAATATATTAGCGATTCTTTTACCGCCGAAATGGAAAATGAATTGGATGAAATCGCAAACGGCGAACGCGAATATATAAAAACGATGTCAGATTTTTATGGGCCATTTACAGCCGAAATAAAAAGTAAAGAAAATATTGCCAAACTAACAACATTGGGTGATGCGGGTGATGAATTCAAATGTCCAAAATGCGGTAGCGAAATGCATATCAAATTGGGTCGTGGTGGCAAGTTTTTGTCCTGTACCAAATATCCAGAATGTATGGGTGCACTAACAATTGATGGCCAAGAAATAAAATCTGATGTGCCGATTGGAAATCATCCAACATCGGGCGAGCCGATTTTTGTCAAAGTTGGTAGATTTGGACCTTATGTTCAATTAGGAAATGGTGGGATGACAGAAGCAGGCGTTGATGAAAAAGGCAAAAAAATAAAACCAAAAAAAATCAAGCCAAAAATGGCCAGCATTCCGCGCGACAAAAATCTAGAAGAAGTCAGTGTCGCCGATGCAGTCAAGTATCTAAGCATTCCACGCGCGCTAGGTAGTCATCCTGACACCAACGAGGAAATAGTCGCAAGCATTGGGCGTTTTGGGCCATATATCGTCCATAATGGCGATTTCCGCTCATTAAAAGAGGACAATGTTTACGACATTACACACGCTCGCGCCATGGAAATTCTGGCGGAACCAAAAAAAGTTGGCCGCAGAGGTGGTAAGAAGAAGAAAAAATAACATTATCGTATCATTTTGACCGCCTAATCGTATCAAAAGATACGATTAAAATAAGAAGAAAACACCCCACAGGGTGTTTTCACGGAGCTTGCGGCGCGGTGTACTTACAGTACACTTACTTGCAATAAGCACGCACGCAAGACTTATCCTGATTCCATTTTATGCTATAATTTTTTTTTGTCAATGTGTCGAAATCTATACTGTGGAAAATGTTCTGCGAGTAGCAATTTACCCTTTATCCTACTAAAAAAGTGTTTTTTGCTATAATTATACTTTGCATAAATTGCATTGGATAAAATATCAACCGCTTGTAAAAGATTGTGTTGTTTTGAGTCACCATAATTAACAAATATTTTTTTATTATAATCTCTTCTTTCGATTAGTTTTAATTGTAAATATTCTTCAAGGTTTTTAACAGAAGTTACCTTTATATTTCTCATGTCTATCACAATGTGAATTTCAGTTATGGTAGTATTCTCTAAAATATTTTTTAGGAATAAATATATGAAATAATTAAAACAGACTGACTTATTAGAAAATAAAGTTGGATCAATCTTATTTTTTTGAGCCACGAAATATTGATAAGAATATTCTCTTCTTTCAAGAAAATTAAAAAATATTTCTTTTTGATAAAACGACATTTCAGTCGCATGAAGCTCGTTGACAGAGAAACTTTTTTTAAGTTTTTTCACCATATTTTTTAATGGGTTCTTTTGATTTTCAGCAAGAATAATCGCTGTAATTATAAAATATGGTTCTTTTTCTTTTAAACCAAGCGTTCCGGATTCATCTATAAAAATAGATATTTTACTCATTTACATTTCGATTATATCACAATATATTTAAGGAAAATAAAATATTCTTTAATTATTATTTAACTTTTTTTATAAATATAGAAAGATACTGTGGTGGGTTTCCGTTTGCAAGCAACTCATCATCACCTAAGCCCATTGAGCGAAAAAATATGTCCTCAATCAAGTAATTAAAAGAACACGCTAAAATTCTTTCATTTATATTTTTATTTTCTTTTAAAAAAGACTCTAACAATTTTTTTTGATCGTCTATAATAATATTTTTGGCAATATTCATATCGATTAGGCCAGAATGTGCAACTAAATTTCTCAATATCCTAATTACCATGAATGTTTCTTTATTAAATTTTAAATTTTTTCTATCAAAATTTTCTTTATAGAACCTTTCTTCAAAAAAAGCAACTTTATCTTCTAATTTTTTCAAAATCAAATGATCGGGGGTGATTTTAGGATTATTAAAATGATAAAGTAGATCCAAAATTTGACACATCTGCATAAATTTTAGATCGCCAATTTTTTCATAAATTGCATTTTTAAATAAAAAAATAAAATTTCTGCAATAAAACTTTTTTTGCCATTTCAAATTACTGATATTACTAATTATCTTATCTACACACCGATCATTAAAAGTTCTGTTTGTAGATAAACATTTTGAAATGATTTGTAACATAAGTTCCCCATCATCATTAATTGTTTTATTATCAAAAATTATAGATTTCATATACCATCTATCTCCCCCATCACTCTCTCCGTCTCTGCCAAAACCACAATAATTTTTTGGTAGTGTTCGATGTCATCATTTGATAATTTTCGACCTTTGCGATCTTTCAGCCATTTTTGGGCAGGTTGATAGCCGCCGATGTAGAAATTCCAAGCAATTTCTGGAACATTACCAAAATATTGCTCAGAATTTATATAAACATCACCGTTTTTATAAGTTATTTTTTCAATTGTGTCAGATCCACTATTTGGAAAAGTCGTAATGAAATTGTTAACATTTGAATCAATCATTAAATGTAGGTTTCGTAATTTTTCACCAAATTTTACTAATTGCCAAAATTTGTTTTTGTCAGCAGGAAAAGGCACCCTTGGAAAATCTATTTTCAAAAACTCTTTGTATTTTTCGCGATAATTTGGTGAATGTAGAACAGCATAAATATAATCCAAAATATTTTCTGGTGTTGTTTTACCAACAATTTCGTCAATCTTTTTCCAAATTTCCTTGTCTAGGTTTGGGATTTTTTCGTTTTGGTTTGTGTAGAGATAGAGAGGAAAAAAATAATTTGCTTCCTTACCCTTATTTGATATCACGCACCTATCTCCAACATCTTTAGTTATAAAAACATGATAATAAGATTCGCTAGACAAAATTTTTGTTGAGATTAATCCTAAATTATCAGACAAAAAATGCTTCATTATTCTTTCTCTTAATCGTTGTATTAATTTATTATCGTAAATAAAATACTTCTTATCAAAGATTCTATAATTGTAGATTTTAATATCTTTTGGATCAAAATCTAATTTGATTTCATTTAATGTTTTTTCTAAATCAATAACACTATCCTTAACGAAAATATCGTCCTTTCCTGTGGCAACTCCAGCATTTTTATCCATAAAAATATCGTCGATTTTAAAACCTTTTTCATAATCTTTATTTTCAGAAAAATCTTTAGGTACAAAGAAATAATGTGGTTCAAAATATTCTATTTTTTTCCAGTTTATATCTGATAAATTACTATTTTCCAAAATATTAAATTTTTGTTCTCTTTTTTCAACAATTTCTGAGTAATAACATTCCCCCAAAGCATTTTTATTTGAATTACTTTTTACAAAAATATTTATAGAAACTCCCTGCTTTATATCAAAAACATTCTGATCTCCTTTTTTATTTCTTGGGCTTAAATTTAAAATGTAAATTTTGTCAAAAACCTGCAATAAATGTTTTCGCATTTGTCTATGAATGATTCCATCTATAAAAGAATTATTTGTTATCATTGCAACAATACCGGAATTGTTTTTTTCTACTAAATTTTCAGCAAAACGTATAAATTTTATATAATCATCTGACAGTGGTTGAATATTCCTTTCCTTTAATTCTTTTTTATAAACACTTATAAGATTAGTAATATATTCACCCTTATTACTTGAGCTAACTGAATACGGCGGATTTCCAATGACGCACATTATTGGATATTTTGATTTTATTTTTGATGCTTCAATTGCCTCTTTGGAAATACTTTCTTGAACACCGACAAATAAACTACCTTCGCCCCATATTGATTCTTTTGGCTCCTCAAGTGTGTTGGTCAAATATACTCCCAAGCGATTTGTTAAATCAGTAACTCCTGTATCATGCAATGTCATTCCTAATTTCAAATGTGCAATCGTGTACGACGCCATCATCAATTCAAATCCGTGCAATCGTGGTAACAAATCCGATTTTACATATGATTCCCAACGACCATCCTGACCTTTGAAAGTATTTTTTATATGATGAATTGCTTCGTTCAAAAATGTTCCCGTTCCGGTTGCAATATCTAGAATCTGGACTTTGTGGTATTCTTTTTTTGATTTTATTTTTTTGCCGGTTTTTGGATTTGTCTCTGCTTCCTCTAGAGATATTTTTGTATTATCTGCTAGACCTTTTTGGAGTCCAAATTCTGTTTTCAAAATTTCATCAACTGCACGAATTATAAATCTGACGACAGGTTGTGGTGTATAAAATACTCCCATGTCCATCTTTTTCTTTGCATCATATTCCTTCAAAAAATCTTCGTAAAAATGGATGACTGGATCGTGATTTTCTTTTTCTTGACCATAAAAATCGCTGAGTAATTCCTGAATATTTGCGTGAGAAAAAACTTCACATAACTCATCAACAATATATCTCAGTCTGTCTGGAAATTTGTCACCGGCAATATGATCAAAGAATGATCTCAGAAATGGGTTCGATTTTGGGACAAGGTCTCTGGCTTCTTGTCGGGAAAAATTATCTGGCGTATCGTCATTGTATCTAGCGGCGAATAGTCCATAAACCAATGTCTGTGCGTACATATCAGCAAATGAATCGTTGTCCAGGCTGTGAATGAGATTTTCCTTTATGATATTTTTTATGGTAATCAAATCTGAAAAATTATTATTTTCTGATTGCAACATTTCACGAACATTGTCACGAATACGACGGGCTTTTCCTCCCATAATTTGTGCCAAATGTTTTCCTCTTTTTATTTTTTCTTTATGGGTCGAAACAAAATCCAAAATTGTTTGTGATAAAGTAGAAATATCTTTTTCATCCGATATTGTAAATATTTTTTTGTCTACATTTGCAAGAGAAATATTTTCTCCGTATTTTTGTCCGTTTCTAAAAAAACGAAAATCGACATAATCGCTGATTATCAAATTTCCATATCCAAAATATCTGTCAGCTTGATTTGATTTTTCTATTTTATCCAAATCTTCGCCAACCTTTTTTACTTCAATATACAAAATCGGAATTTTGTTTTTTAGGATAACAAAATCAGGTTTGTTTCCATTTATGGCTTTTTGGTCTTGTTGGGTAAAATAACCGTCTTTTGTTGGAAAAATTTCCTTTAGGTAATTTTCAAAAGTTGTGCGATATGAGTGCTCAGAACTATTCGGATCAGAATAATACTTGGCAATTTCGGATATATATTTGTTTGGGTTTTTATCCATATTAATGAACTGATTTTAACATTTATATAAAAAAGATAAAGAAATCAAGGCGTATTTTGTGCTTTCATATTCTGTAGCGATTAAAATATTAATCTGTGGATAAGATTGACTTTGTGATATAATATATGATATATTTGTGATGATCGTAAGATCACTAATTTTAAAGCTAAGGGGCCCCGCAAGGGGTCCTTTGTGCTTTTGGATGAAACATGTTTGTTTTTTCTAAATCCCAAACTTATCGAGAGAAAAATTTTCGTCGTCGTTTTCGGTTGAATTTTCGGTTGACTGGCTTTCGACTGGTGGATTTTCGACTTCCCATTCAGCATCTTTTTGCTCGACAAAAGTGAGCGGTGTTGCTTTTTCGATTAATTTTTCAGAACTTTCGGTGTTGTTTGTTACATTGTCGCCACCTATTGTGTCGCCGTTTGTTGCATCGCTTTTTATCTTATCGCCATTTGTCGCGTCACCGATTTGTGATGTAAAATGACCTACTTGCTCGCCACCAGTTTGTTGCATATCATCACTCGCCACGTCGTCATTTATAAAATTACTATCATTTTTCATGCCGTCATTTTGCATACTGTCATTTTTTATTTCAAAACTACCGTCAATTGCGATTGCGTTCATGATTTTGCGCAATTCTTCCTCATTAATATAATCGATTCTGATTCTGCCACCGACTTCTCTGGGTTCGATATGAACTGGAGCACCCAATCTTTTGCTGGCAACCTCCTCCATATCCATTATGTCAGTTCCAAAAGTACGATCTTTTCTGCGGACTTTGTCATAGGCGACTTTTCGAGAAATTTTTTCCGCATCACGAACAGTCAATTTTCTCAAAATAATTTCTCTGAACAAAACATTTTGTTCTTCGGGACGATCCGTCAACATGAGTAGAGATCTAGTGTGTCCTTCGGAAATTTTCTTTTCCATTAGAGCGGTCAGCATTTCCTCGGGCAAAGCCAACATTCTAATTGTGTTGGTGACATATTCACGACTTTTTCCAACTTTTTTGGCGATTTCTGTGTGCTTGAAACCAAACTGTTCAGCCAATTGATGAAAAGCTCTGGCACGATCTATCGGATTCAAATCTTCGCGTTGCAAATTTTCGATAATTGCCAATTCAAGTTTTGTTTTTTCATCATCAGCACTAGAACGAATCAACGCGGGAACTTCTCGCAATCCAGCAATACGCGATGCACGCAATCGTCTTTCTCCGGCTATCAATTCATATTCCGCTGTAATTCCACCGTCAGCCTTGATTATTTCTTTTCTGGTAACAACAAGTGGTTGCAAAACTCCATACATCCGAATAGAATTGGCCAAATCGTTCAGTTTTTCCTGATCAAATTCGCGCCTTGGTTGATATGGGTTCGGATGAACCTTGTCCACCTCAATAAAAAAAACTGCGTTGTTGTGAAAGGCGGATTTTTCGGTTTTTGAAAATTCTGACATATAAAATATGTTTTTATTATACATTATTTTGAGATTGATAAAAGTGTAAAAAAGTATTAAACTGTATGACGTCTGTGGATATTGGGATAAATATTCATTTTTAGACAAATTTTTGACACGAAACAAAATTTCGAAAAAAAGCCGGGGTGGCGGAATGGTAGACGCGCACGACTCAAAATCGTGTGTCGCAAGATGTGAGGGTTCGAGTCCCTCCCCCGGCACAATGATTTGTGACTCATAAAATGGACATCACAAAATAGGCACTAGTAGGACTTACATGAACGACACAAAATATCTGTGAATTTTTCAAAAAAATGCCAAGTATAAAAAATAAACACAAACCAAAAATAATAGTAATAGTCGGACCAACATCTTCTGGCAAAAGTGATTTTGCAGTAAAATTGGCAAAAAAAATCGGTGGTGAGATTGTGTCCGCCGATTCTAGACAAGTTTATAAAGGACTTGATTTGGCTTCAGGAAAAATTACAAAAAAAGAGATGTGTGGTATTCCACATTATATGTTGGATATTGTTTCACCAAAAAAAGTTTTTACAGTTTCAGATTTTCAAAAAATTGCATACAAAAAAATTGATGACATTTTGGCGCGTGGCAAAATTCCAATCATTTGCGGTGGAACGGGTTTTTATGTTCAATCAATCGTCGATGGAATTATTTTGCC
>DAOLDC010000013.1:0-18446 GCA_035327525.1 Minisyncoccota bacterium
ATTTTTGCTATTGGAATATCATTATTCTTGTTCAGTTTCTCATTAGGAAATATTGCCGAAGTATTCAGTGAAAATTGGTATATCGGTCAATATGGCTTGTTTGGTGCTCCGATATTTGCGGCATTGCTTGCTTATTTGATTGTAAAATTCAAAACATTCAATATCAAACTGATCGCTCCTCAGGTTCTGGTTTTCTCATTAATATTTTTGAATATTGCAATGTTGTTCGTTCGTAGTATTGAAAACATCAGATATGTTTTGATCCCAACTATAATAGTTTCGTCTGTTGTCAGTTGGATTCTAATTAGATCGGTAAAACAGGTTGATAATCAGCGCGAATTGCTAGACCTTGCCAACAAGGAGCAGGAGAACTTGATACATTTCATTTCGCATCAGGTCAAAGGATTTTTTACCAAATCTCGTAATATTTTCGACACATTGAACAGTGAACCAGATTCGATTGACGAAACATTGCGACCGCTGATTGCCGAGGGATTGCGTTCGGATAATGAGGGTATAACTGTTGTTACGAATATTTTGAACGCCGCAAATCTCAAAACTGGCAAGGTCAATTATATTTCCAACAAACTTTATCTCAACACTCTTTTGGACAAAATCATAGAAAAAGAAAAACCTCTCGCCGAGAAAAAAGGTCTGCAACTGATTTATAATTCTGATGGAAAATTACTAGAATTCAGTGGTGACGAAATACGATTGCAGGATGCAATTTTGAACATTATTCAAAACGCTATAAATTATACCGAAAAAGGTTCTATAACTGTCACGCTGTCTCGTGACGATATCGCCAAAAAAATCCGCATTACAATCAATGACACTGGTGTAGGTCTAACTGATTCTGACAAGTCAAAACTGTTCAAATCTGGTAGTCGTGGCGCTGATTCCTTAAAATACAACGTGAACAGCACAGGTTATGGTCTATTTATCGCAAAACAGGTGATAGAAAAGCACGGAGGCACAATCACTGCCAATTCAGAAGGTCGCGACATGGGCTCCACATTCGTCATTGAATTGCCGTTAAAATAAATGCTATAATCTTGTTATGAAAAAAACATTGATTACAATAATAATTTTATTAATTATTGCTATTATCGGACTTTTTATTTATCAAAATTCTAACAGCGAGCAGAAATACGAAAAACCACCAGAGCAGAACGATGGGCAAAATAACGGACAGAACGGCGCCCCACAATATTACGGCAATGAAGAGGAAAAACTTGATCTAATAATTCTAGAATCGCCACGACCAAACACCGCCATAAAAAGCCCAGTTACAATCACCGGCATGGCTAGGGGATATTGGTTTTTTGAAGCATCATTTCCAATTACCATAGTCGATTGGGACGGATTAATAATTGGTGAAGGATATGCTACCGCTGATGGTGAATGGATGACGACGGACTTTGTGCCATTTTCGGCAACAGTTGATTTTGATAAATCGCAAATCCGCGGGCAATATTCGATGAACGGCAGTCTGATTTTGCAAAAAGACAATCCTTCTGGATTGCCAGAACATGATGATGCGCTGGAAGTTCCAATTGTTTTCCAGTAAAGTTTTTTTCGGCAAATGTTTTTTGCAGTTTCCGATAATTTCCGCCAGCTTCCGCCAGTTTCAATTTATTTCCAATAATTTTCAAATAAAAAATGAAAAAAAACCTAATCTCAATAATTACACCGACACACAATCGATCTGATTTTCTTCGTCAAAACATCATCAGTCTCCAAAAGCAAAAAGAAGATGGCTTCGAACACGAACACATAATTGTCGATAATGATTCCACTGACAACACTGCCGAAATGGTTGCCGAAATGGCAAAAGAGGATCCACGAATAATTTACATCAAAAACAATCGCAACATCGGTCCTGGCGATGCGCTGAACATCGGCTTTGCCCGTTCAAATGGTGATTTGATAGTTCCAGCTGACGACGACGACCTTTTTCCGCTATCTAGTTTGCAATTTCGCTTTAATTTTATGACAAAAAACCCCGACATTGATTGGTCGTACGGACACAGCATTTTTATAGATGAAAACAACAAATTATGGAAAGATTTATTGGAATACAGAACTACTCGAGATGAAAAATCAACACTTCTGGAAACATTGCTTGTCAGATGTTTTGTCTCAGGTGGAACAGTTACAATTCGCCGAAATTGTATAGAAAAAGTCTCTGGCTGGACAGTCGAGCGACCTCTGCAGGATTATGATATGTGGCTACGCTTGGCAAACGCTGATTGTAAATTGGGTCACATAGATTCTTATTTGTACTATTATCGAATTCATCAGGGTCAAATTACAAATTTTCACAAAAAAGAAAATACTTATATAAAAGAAGCAGAATATTATAGGAACTTTTATAAAAATTCCAAAAAATAATTTTTTTGTGATATAATTTTTGTATGCCTACATGGTTATGGGTCATTTTGGTAGCTCAATTCTTGCTAGCTGTTGCGGCGATTATTGACAAATATATTGTTACTTCAAAAAAGGTTTCGAAACCTTTTGTTTATGCTTTTTATGTTACGATTTTGTCTTTTTTGCCACTTGCGTTATTTCTTCTCAGCCCATTCAAATTGCGAATTGGTCAATACGCATTGCCGATTATTGATAATATCGGTCGGCCGGATTTCAGTTTGTTAGCAATGGCAATCGTTTCGGCGTTTGCCGGTTTTTATGCACTTTTTTCTTTGTATTCTGCTTTGCAAAAAGCCGATGCGTCTGATGTTGTTCCAGTTGTCGGAGCAGTTAGTGCCGTTGGAACATTTTTCTTGAGTTTTCTGGTGTTGGGTGACGGATTGTCTAGTAATTTTTTGATCGGTTTTCTACTATTAGTGATTGGAACCGCTTTTATTTCTCATTTCAGATTCAATCGCGAAGTTACAATGCTGACGCTCAATTCTGGTTTACTCTTTTCGATCAAAGCTACAATGGTCAAGGCGATGTTTGTTTACTCCGAAAGAGATTTTCTTGTATCGCAAGCTTTTGACCACGCATTTTTTTGGTCTAGAATTGGAATTCTGATTGTGCTTATAATTATTTTGTTTGTTCCGAAATATTACGAAAAAATCACTTCAAATACCAAAACAACAAAAAAGACAGCCGGATTCTGGGTTATTGGAAATTCAATATTGGGAGGAATTGCGGCATTTATGATTTTGAAAGCGATTCAAATCGGAAATGTGGCATTGGTTGAAGCACTGGGTGGCTTGAAGTTTTTGTTTTTGACAGTGTTCTCAATTCTATTCGGTCGCGTTACTGTTGATAGTTTGGGTGAAAACAACAAGACGACCGATCTGTGGCAAAAATCTATTTCAGTCATTCTGATTGTAGCTGGATTTTTCTTCCTATTTTTGAAATCATAGATTATAATTATATTTAATGCATCACACTTCAAAAACAGACAAAATAAGTAAGATAAGCAAATTCGGCAAAATAAAAAATCTTTTGCTGAATAAATTTTTTATTATTCTTGTTCTGATTTTTATAATCGTACTGGTTTTGGCGAATTGGCCATCAGAGCCATCTGAATACGATTATGGAGTTACTTTTAGTTCAAAATACGTCAGAGAATTAGGACTTGATCCGGTCGAAACTTTTGATGCAATAGTTGATGAAATGAGCATCAAAAAAATCCGACTCGTAGCCTATTGGGATGAAATAGAAAGAGAAAAAGATATTTACGATTTTTCTGATTTGGATTGGCAGATTAGTAGAGCAGAGGAAAAAGATGTCGAAGTAATTCTGGCACTTGGTCGTAGAGTTCCTAGGTGGCCGGAATGTCATTTTCCAGAATGGATTTATGGAAAATCATGGCAAAATCAGCAAGATGAATTGATGGATTACATCAGAACCTTGGTCAATCGATACAAGAATTCTTCCGCAATAAAATATTGGCAGGTAGAAAATGAGCCTTTTTTGACAGCATATGTTCCAGAGATTTGTGGTAGCGAATTAGACAAAACCTTTTTGGGCGCAGAAATATTTTTGGTCAGATTATTGGACCCGAGTCGAAAAATAATTACCACCGATAGTGGAAATCTGGGACTATGGCTGGGTGCGTACAAAAGAGGCGATATTTTCGGATCAACATTTTATATTTATTTGACCAATGACAAAGTTGGCGAAATAAAATCTCGAGTAAATCATAATTTTTATAAATTCAAAAAAATCGTAGCCCAGACATTGTATGGCAAAAAACCAGTTTATTTGATCGAGGTTTCTCTGGAGCCGTGGCTTGTAGAGCCCATTATTGTGACACCAATAGATGTGCAGTTAAGATTTATGAATATTGATAGAATTGATGAAATTTTGGAAAAATCAGCAAAGACAAATTTTGACGAAATTTATCTCTGGGGAATTGAGTGGTGGTATTATCTAAAAGTGAATGGTCATCCAGAAATTTGGGATTATTTGAAGAATAAATTATAAAAAATTATATTTTATTTTAAAATATTTTTTATTTAATTTTATCTGATTTTGTCATACTTGTCTGTATGAAAAAAATATTTTTTATTGGAATCGGTGGAAAGGGTTTGAATGGAATTGCAAAAATTTGTTTAGAAAAAGGATTTGTAGTTGCAGGTGTCGACAAGGATACAAAGCCGGAGACAATCGCATTGGCTGATATGGGGGCGAGAATTTTTTGTGAACACAGGGAGTCGAATGTGACGCCAGATTTTGATTTGGTTGTTTATTCATCAATTATTCGTTCCGATTGTCCAGAAATTCTCTCCGCAAAAAAATTCGGTATTAGAATTACAAAAAGGGCCGAATTTTTGTCTCAACTTACAGAGAATGATTTTCGAATATCTATATGTGGCAGTCACGGCAAGAGTACAACTACGGCGCTAGTTGGATTGGGAATGATCAATTCCAACATTGATGCGACTATTTTTGGCGGAGCACCAACCAGAGAAATCAATGGCTACAATCACCTTGGAAAAAGCAATTATTCTGTTATTGAGGCATGCGAATATGATCGCTCTTTTTATCATTTGGTTGGTGATATATCTATTGTAACTTCGATAGAAAAGGGTCATCTGGAATATTATCGTGATGAGCAGGATATGTTCAGTTCATTTAGACATTTTATTGATTCACATGACGAAAAATCAACAATCATCGCAAATGGGGATGACGCCAATGTTCGCAGATTGACTGCCAATATCCGCGCCAGAGTAATTTATTTTGGCTTTGATCATCGGAATGATTATGTAATAACTGATGTCTTGAAGAGCTCAAGCGGGTCGAGTTTCTCTGTATTTCATAAATCAAAAAATATTTTGAATCAATTGAACATCAAAATTCCCGGAACATACAATATTCTCAATTTTACCGCTAGCGCTGTATTGCTCAAATGTTTGGGCGTCTCTATGAACGGCGTAATAGAGACGGCGCGACACTTCAGCGGTGTCGGACGACGATTCGAGATTACTTATACAAAGAACGGTCCAATATTTATTGATGATTTTGCTCACCACCCAACTCAGGTCAAAAATCTTTTTGACGGAATTAGACAATTTTTTCCAGAAAACAAAACCTGCGCAGTATTTCAACCCCGTCAATATAATTTGATGAAAAATTTTATTACAGAATATGGTCAGGCATTCCAAAAAGCCGACGAGATTATTTTGACAGATATTCTACCAAATCTTGGCGACACAGAGGAGGATATCAAAAGCATTAATGCATCTGATATTGCAAAATCCATCAGTCTTCACTCCAGAAAACCGGTTAGGATAATAAATAGTTTTCCAGAAATAGTTTCCTATCTAAAACAAAAATATTCCGCCGAATCCGTGATAACCACAATTGGATCAGGAAACATTTATCAGATCCGCGATCAGTTCATAAGCTCAATTGGATAACATATTTTGAATAGTATATAATGTTTCAAATGGCAAAAAAATCAGAAAAAACTATCTCAAAAAAGAAATTGTCAAACAATGTTGCTGTAATTGGATTTGGTGTAACAGGCAAATCAGTTGCAAAATTTCTGACTTCACGAGGACATATTGTAACTGTTTTCGAAAGTGGTAAAAAAGACAAATTCAACCCAGCTGATTTGGCAAAATATTCTACTGTCGAATTTTATTTTGAAACAACCGACTTTGATCCAAAACAATTTGATTATATTGTGACTAGTCCAGGAGTATCTTTGGAATCACCAGTTATAGTCAGGGCACAAAAAATGAGAATACCAGTTTACAATGATTTAACATTATTTATCGATGAGTGGCGCAAAAAAGGTGGAAAAATTATTGGTGTAACTGGCTCAAACGGCAAGACCACAACAGTTTCGTTATTGTATGAAATCATAAAGCAGTTAACGCCCGCTATTTTGGGAGGGAATATTGGTAATTCACCACTTGATTTATTAGACATCGAATATCCTAGAGGTGTTATCGCAGTTTTGGAAATTTCTAGCAATCAACTTGATTTGTTCGGACCAGCTGATTATTTGGATATTTGCGTTGTAACAAACCTTAGCTCAAATCATTTGGATAGATATCATGGTAGTATGGACGAATATGCTTTTGCAAAGCTGAAAGGTATAGACAAAAACAAGACAAAAACCATAATTTGCCTTGATGATATTGGAACTCAGAAACATATTTTGCCACAACTCAAATGCAAAAATATTTATGCCGTATCATTTGAACAACCCGTTGATCAGGCAATTTTTTCTGGAATATATACAGACGAATCTGGAAATTTGATTTTTGCAGATGTTTCTAATAATGGTAGCGGTCATGCCAAAGATTTTCCGGCGACAGAAAACACCCTTA
The DNA here is from genome assembly GCA_035327525.1 of Minisyncoccota bacterium. Taxonomy (GTDB): domain Bacteria; phylum Patescibacteriota; class Minisyncoccia; order Phycocordibacterales; family JAACPR01; genus JAKLEX01. The sequence goes on from DAOLDC010000013.1 coordinate 6,807, forward strand.
CCAACAACTTCGAGTCCGAAATCGTATTTGATAAAACAGATAAGAGGCGACTGATTGGGCTTCATAATTTATATAATATTGCATTTGTTTTATTAACAATTATTCTTGCTGAAAAAGAAATAACAAAAAAAACCACAGACGCAATCAGGAATTTTGTTGGATTAGAACATCGAATAGAAAAAGTTTTAGAAAAAAAGGGTGTACTTTTTGTAAATGATTCAAAATCAACCAGTCCAGATTCAATACGAGTTGCATTAGAAGCCGTCGGTAAAGAAAACAATGTTCTACTAATTGTTGGAGGTGATGACAAAGACATGTCGTTTGATTTTTTGGCTCCAATTGTGGCTGAGAAGGTCAAAAAAATGATAATAACCCCTGGCAATATTCAAGACAAATTGACAAGATTGGCAAAAAAATCAGAAGTAGAGTTTTTTTGTGTTGATGATCTTGGTGGTGCGGTAAAGCTTTCACACAAAAATGCTTCACCGGGCGATGTTGTTTTACTTTCTCCTGGATCCTACAGCAAAAATATTTTCAAAAATTACGAAGACCGTGGAAATCAATTCAAAAAAATAGTGATGGAATTATAAAAATAAATTACAAAATGAAATTACTACATTGGATAAGAAAATTTTTTATCTACAAGGTTCTAGGTTTGAAAACTCACGGCGTTCGCGTCGCGATTTTTAGATCAAATAAAAAGGGCGATTTTGATGAGGTTCTATTAGTCAAACATCGATACAACGACTTCTGGGTGTTTCCGGGTGGTTTTGTAAAAAAATCTTTATTTTCTAATTTTTTATCAAAATATACAAAATTGTCACAAAATAACAAACAATTCTTTTCGGCTGAGAAAATAAAGGAGTCAGCTATTCGCGAGGTTGAGGAAGAAGTTTTGATAAAATTACGGGAGCCTATTATAAAAATTTCTGATTTTTATAATAATACTGGTGGCAAAAATGATACGGTCACATTATTTTTTTGCAGAAATTGGGAAAAAATCACAGACAAAGAAAGTCGCATGATAGACAAATTTGAAATAGCAGAATCAGGATGGTTTGGTATTGATAAAATCCCAACCAATACCTCGCAAGCTACAAAAAATAGAATAGCAGAAATAATCGCCAATCAAAATATTTTAAAAAATGAATTCGGCAGTAATGGACTGAATGGAATTAGTAAAATCTGGTGATAGTGTTATTATATTGAAAAGTATCAGAAAAAATAATTTATAAAAGACATATCAAAATGGAATATCAAAGTGGATACAAAATAAGAAATTCAAAATGGAATTATGGAGGACCAAATTGGAAACTTAGCAGATCAAAAATCGACTTATTCAACGAATGTCCAAAATGTTTTTATCTTGATAATAAATTAGGAATAAAAAGACCTTCGATGCCGTCCTTTAACCTGAACAGTGCTGTTGATGCTTTGTTAAAAAAAGAATTTGACAAATATCGTTCCGAAAAAAAACCTCATCCGTTAATGCAACAATACAAAATTGATGCAATCCCTTTTTATCACAAGGATATTGATGTGTGGCGAGAAAATTTTGTTGGAATGCAGTATTTTGATGAACAACTAAATATTACAATTTCTGGTGCAATTGACGATGTTTGGATAAACCCAAAAGGTGAATTACATATTGTAGATTACAAATCTACCAGCAAGGACGACGAGGTGACTTTAGATGACAAATGGAAAGAGGGGTACAAAAGGCAAATGGAGGTTTATCAGTGGTTGATGAGAAAAAAAGGTTTTGAGGTTTCTGAAATTGGATATTTTGTATATGCTAATGGTCTGAAGGACAGGAATCAATTTGACGCAAAACTAGAATTTGAAATGACAATATTGGATTACGCAGGAAATCCAGACTGGGTGGAGCCGACAATTTACAGAATAAAAGAGGTTCTAGATAGTGATGTAATACCAGAATCCGGCTCACAATGTGAACATTGTGCTAGTTTCTCGGCTAGAATAAGGGCAGAACAGGATAATTAGTTTTTGTATTACTTTTGCACTATTTTCATTTCATGTTCAATTGAAATTTGGTATAATCTACTATATATGAACAATAATGATGTATCAAAATTAAAAAAGCAGTCAGCAGATGAGGCAAAAAAAAGAATGCTCGAAGAAAAGGTGGTAAAAGAAGCAAAACTCGCTTCTGACAATATTGCAATTCTAGACAGAAAACAAAAAGAAGATGAAAGACAATTATTAAAATTGAATTCAGAATTGATGTCCCTGGAGAAAGATGTAAAAAAACTTTTAGATCGAACACAGGGTATTTCCCCAGAAATGAGAAATCTAGAAAGACGTTTAGACGAAATAGAAAAAGAAATGGAACAATTGCGTAGAAATACAGAGGCTCAATTGAGAGCAAAAACAGCAGAAAAAAATAAAGTTGAATCAGAAATTAGAGAACTAGAAAGTATTCATTTTAGAAATGAACATTCAAGCTCAAAGTCAGAAACAAGGGCAATGTTTATAAAAAGAGAAATGGATAAAATAAAATCAGAAATGGCCAAGAGAGAGGCTCTAATAAAAAGTTTTCAATCAAAAATAAAAATAAGATAGCAAGTCATGAATGAAAAATCCCCATTACTTTTTGTTATTTTTGGTGCTACAGGTGATTTGGCTAACAGAAAAATTATACCGGCGCTAGCCCAATTATTCTCAACAAAACTCCTAAACAGAGAAATAAAAATAATTGGATTTTCTAGAAAGGATTTATCGGATGATGATTATCGCCAATTTGCCAAAAAATCAATCCAATCAGCAAAAATTGACTTGCCAGAACAGGATCTTGTTGATTTTTTGAAATTAGTTCATTACAAGCAGGGTGATATGAATAAATTAGACTCATTTGATGAATTAAAAATCTATTTATCTGAAATTGGTAATACATTTTCCAATGGTGAACCAGAAAAAATATTTTATTTGGCATTACCACCAAATCTGTACGAGCAGAGTTTTAGTAATTTGTCAGATTCGAAACTTGTTGATTCCTTCGATAGAATATTGGTAGAAAAACCTTTTGGAACAGACATAAATGAATCACAGCGTCTGGACAGGTTGCTAGGCAAACTTTTTGATGAAAATCAGATTTTTCGCATAGATCATTATTTGGCAAAAGAAGCAATACAAAATATTCTGACTTTTAGATTTGCTAATGCTATTTTTGAACCACTTTGGAATGGTGAGCATATAGAAAAAATTCAGATTCTTCTATACGAAAATGGCGGTATTTCAAATCGCTCAAATTTTTATAATGACATCGGAGCACTGCGTGATGTTGGGCAAAATCATATTCTACAAATGATTGCCACAATAGTAATGAACGATCCTCAGGGTACAACTGCTCCAAAAATAAGAAAATCTAGATATGAAGCTCTTTCAAAACTCAAACTTTTTTCTGGAAAAGTAGAAGAGGCTGCTTTTCGCGGACAGTATGATAGTTATGTGAGTGAGATTGGGCAGAATTCAAAAACAGAAACATTTTTTCGTTTCAAATTAAAAGTTGATGATCAAAAATGGCACGGCGTTCCTATTTATGTAGAATCAGGAAAAGCTTTGAGCGAAAATCTTGTCGAAATAATCGTAACTTTCAAACAGAAAAAAAGTTTTGTTTGTCCAATCGGGGATGTTTGTTCATATAATAATGTTGTCAAATTCAAAATTAGTCCGGATTCAAAAATCAGCGTGTTGTTTTGGACAAAAAAATCTGGATTCAATTTTGATGTTGAACAAAAAGAAATGACTTTTTCTTTTGAAAAAAACAATCTAACACTTAATAGTGATTATCAAAAAGTTTTGTATGATTGTATTAGTGGTGATTTGACACTTTTTCCAAGTACAGAAGAAGTGGCGACGCAATGGAGAGTTATAAATGAAATTTTGTCAAAGTGGCACGTTCTTCCACTTGAAATTTATAAAAAAGGTATAATACCATCAGAAATTACAAAAACTTTTAATTAAAAAATATGATAATAGGATATATTGGTTTAGGAAAAATGGGATTGAATATGGTGGCGAGAGCGGTCGAAAAAAAGCACGATGTTGTTGCATATAATCGATCAATTGAGTCGATCAAGAAAGCGCAGGATTTTGGAGCAATTCCAGCTTATTCAATTTCGGAACTTTTTTCAAATATTAATGATTTGGAAAAAAACTCTAATGTAGCAAAAAATTCCAATTCATCAAAAAATTCAAACACAATCTGGCTAATGGTTCCATGGCAATCTGTCGATACAGTTATTTCGGAAATTTTACCTTTCATAAAAAAGGGCGATACTATAATTGATGGTGGTAATTCTCTATACACTGATTCAATTCGTCGTGCAGAAGAGTTATCTAAAAAGGGTATAAATTTTTTGGATGTTGGTGTATCTGGTGGTCCGACTGGTGCCAGAGACGGTGCTTGTCTGATGATTGGCGGCAAAAAAGAAATCTATAACGCACACAAAGGTTTATTTCAGGACTTATCTAATGGTACAAGTTACAAATATTTTGGTAAAAACGGTGCAGGTCATTTTGTAAAAATGGTTCATAATGGGATTGAGTATGGAATGATGCAATCAATCGCAGAAGGATTTAATTTAATGAAGGAGTCAGATTTTGATTTGAATTTATCAGAAGTTGCTGAACTTTATAATAATGGTTCTGTGATTGAGTCTAGACTGGTTGATTGGCTACATTCTGCTTACAATAAAAATTCTGATAATCTGAATAATGTTTCTGGAGAGGTTTCTCATTCAGGTGAAGCAGAGTGGACAGTTGATGCCGCAAACAAAAAAAATATCTCAGTAAAAATAATAGAAGAATCATTAAAATTTAGAAAAAACTCAAAAAATAATCCCTCATATACAGGAAAGGTTGTATCTGCAATGAGAGGAGAATTTGGTGGACACGATGTTGCTGATAAGAGCAATATTTCAATTAATAAATAAAAATGAAAATAATAGACATATCGATTCCGATCACAAACAATACAATAATTTATCCTGGCGACCCTGTAATTGTAATAGAAAAACACAAATCAATACCAAAAGACTCTTCGAATATATCAAAAATTTCTATAGGTTCCCACGCCGGAACACACATTGATGCACCATTACATTCCTTTGAAAATGGAAATTCAATCGACTCATACCAATTGGAAAATTTTGTTGGAAAATGTAGTGTTTTGGATTTTTCTAATATTGATTTCGGAGATTCAATAAAAATTTCTGACCTAGAAAAAAACACAATATTAGAAGGAGATAGAATTTTATGTAAAACAAAAAATTCAGATAGGGGATTTTCGGAATTTTATTCAGATTTTGTTTATCTTGACGGTGATGCTGCGGAATTTTTGGCAATGAAGAATATAAAATTATTTGGTATAGATTACTTGTCTGTAAAGCAAAAAGGTTCAAAAGATAATCGTTCTCACACTGCATTATTGTCAAAAAATATTCCAATACTGGAAACTATAAATTTGAAGAATGTTTCTCCGGGCGAATATGAACTGTTTTGTCCACCAATAAAATTTGCTGGAATAGATGGGGCTCCAACTAGAGCAATACTGATAAAAAACTAAAAGCTTAATTTAATGAATTTTTTGCCCAAATATATTATAATTATGTATATTTAAAAAAATAAAAAAATGAAAGAATCAATATTAAATTTTTCAAAACAGTTTGGATTTCGGCCACAAATTAGTAATTCAGACAACTTCAAAAAAAATAACTACAAAAATTTTGTATTAGGTGGAATGGGTGGATCACATTTGCCAGCAAAAATTTTGAAATCATATAATCCTTCGATCAGTTTACAAATCCATAGTGATTACGGAATTCCTCAATATAGCGATGATTATTACAAAGAAACACTTTTTATTGCTAGTTCATATTCTGGAAACACGGAAGAAACTATTGATTTTCTAGACGAGGCGTATTCTAGAGGTTTTGCTACTTTTGTTATATCAACTGGTGGCAAATTAATAGATTTTGCAGAAAAAAATAATATTCCATATATAAAAATTCCAAATACCGGAATACAGCCCAGAGTGGCCGTCGGTTTTTCTACAATTGCACTTGCAAGCATTGTTACTCCAGATTGTTTGAATGAATTGTTTGAATTAGAAAAAACAATCAATCCATCAAAATACGAAAAAGAAGGGAATCAGTTGTCAGAATCATTAAATCAAAAAATTCCAGTTATTTATACGGCCAATTCTGACAATGCAATTGGCTATATTTGGAAAATAAAAATAAATGAAACTGCAAAAATACCATGTTTTCAAAATGAATTTCCAGAACTGAATCATAATGAAATGCAATCTTATGATTTTGTTGATGCAAATAGAAACTTGTCAGAAAAATTTCACCTTCTGATTATCAAAGATTCTGATGAGGATAGTAGAATATCAAATAGAATGTCAGTATTAGAAAAACTATTTGAAGAAAAGGGTATTCCCGTCACATCTATTTATATGGAGGGGTCAGGTCGATTTGAAAAAATATTTAATTCTATAATTTTGTCTGATTGGTGTTCTCTTGGTTTGGCGAATTTGTATGGTGTTAATCCAGAAAAAGTCGATTTTATTGAAGAATTCAAAAAAAGAATTTCTCAATAAAATTATGTTATAATTCAAAAAGATGGAACCCGACAACAATCAACACAATGATAAAGCGATTTGGTCTGACATCAAGCAAAAAGATCGATATTTGGCAATCAGTGAGCTGATTAGGGGTAGTCAGCCAAATACAAATTATTATTCTCTACTTATACTTTCCTCGGTCATTATTTCTGCTGGTCTATTACTTGCTAATTCCGCAATTCTAATCGGTGGAATGTTGGTAACGCCAGTTCTGACGCCGGTCCTACTTCTTTCATTGGGAATTGTTACATCTAGAATGATTGTTATCAGACAAACATCAAAACTAATTGTTAGATCATTTGGTTTGATATTTATTATATCTTTTTTGACTAGTTTTATTTTTGGAATTCCGGAAAATAGGGAATTTTTCAATAATGCTATTTTTAATAATACATTACAGTCAGCCTTTTTGTATTTTTTGGTTGCTTTTGCATCTGGTGTTGCTGCAACATTTGCTTGGATTAGAAAAGAAATTGCAAATGTCTTGCCAGGAATTTCGATTGCTGTTTCATTGGTTCCACCAGCTGCATTGGTCGGTTTGTGGTTGGCACAGGGTGACTTGACGATGGCGAGATATTTTTTGTTTATTTTCTTATTTAATATGCTCGGAATAGTAATGAGTAGTATGATAGTTTTTTCGTTATTAAATTTTTACAGGTCCGGCGATAATTTATTAATTAATTCAGAAGAAAATAATTCTTCCATCAAAAAATAACATGAAAATGTTCAACAAAAAGTTTTTGATAATATTTCTGATAATTATATTATCTATTTCTTATTTTATTTTTGGTAATTCACAAAATGGCACCATAAGTACTTCTCATAATAATTCAACTTGGAATACTTACACAAATAAATATTTCGATTTTCAAATAGATTTTCCATCAAATTGGAGAGTGTATGAAGATTTTCAGTCAGATTTGCCAGTTATAAATATATACAAATCAACATTCGATAAAAATCCACCTTTCGATTATTTTTCTAATGCTGATGTGATCGTAATTTTTCCACTAGGCTTCAATTCAGAAGTATTAGTAGGACAAATTATTGATTCACAAATTGAGTTGAATTCAGAACTTGAAATAGATAAAAAAATAGAATATGTATTAGATAATAATGAACCATTTGCATCAGCAATTACTTTTTCAAAAGTTCCAAAGAATTGGAAAAAATGGGGATCAGTTTGGTCAGTTTCGGAAGTAAAAAATATCGATTATTTCTGTAGGAGAGATAATGTTAGAATTTCGCTCGAGAATTGTAACCCTTTTGATGAAGATGTTTTTGCGAGAATGGGTGAAATTGATCAAGATACAAAAAAAATTCAGCAGGAGATTATCAAATCATTTAGTTTTATAAAATAAAATTTAAATCATTATAATTATGTCAAAAGAGTGGTACAGAATAGACCAAAATAAAATATTATCAAATTTCAATGTTGCAATTGATAGGGGATTGACTGAATCTAGAGTAATAGATAATAGAAAAAAATTCGGTGAAAATATTCTGTCAGAAGAAGAAGTTAGAACTATTTGGGATATTTTTGTTGATCAATTCAAAAGCCCGTTGATATATGTTTTGATGTTTGCATTGATTATTGTTTTGTTTTTGGGAGATGTTTTGGAATCGGTCGTGATTTTTTTTATAATAGTTCTGAACGCAATTATTGGAACTGTTCAAGAGGGCAAAGCCCAAAATACGCTAGCTTCTCTAAAAAAAATGGTAAAAAGTTATGTCACTGTAGTTAGAAACGGAATAGAGCATCGAATTCCGGATTACGAACTTGTTCCTGGGGATGTAATTTCTCTGAAAGATGGTGATGTTATTGGTGCAGATGCTAGATTGATCGAAAGTAATTTTTTGAAAGTGAACGAATCTTCCCTGACCGGAGAATCTACTCTGGTTCTAAAAATTTCAGAGCCAATAAATTCTGTTGATGTTGGAATTTCTGATCAGGTAAATATGGTTTTTCGAGGAACATATGTTGTATCTGGTTTGGCAAAAGCGGTTGTGGTAGAAACGGGTCTTCGAACGGTTGTTGGAAAAATTGCAAAAAGACTGACCAGCCTGAACATGGATGTTCCATTGAAGAAAAACATCGCTAACTTATCAAAAATTATAATATATGTCGTTGCAATTTTTTGTATATTTATTTTTATCGAAGGAATATTGAGCGGTTTTGCAATACTTGAAATATTCAAGGTTGTCGTAGCACTATCAGTCGCCTCAATTCCTGAAGGGTTGCCGGTTGTTGTGACTCTTGTTCTGGCATCTGGAGTTTGGCGAATGAGCAAACAAAATGTCTTGGTAAAAAATCTGCAGGCAGTTGAGGCATTAGGACAAGCCAAAATTATCGCATTAGACAAGACTGGCACAATCACAAAGAATCAAATGGCGGTAGAGAAAATTTATTTTGATGAAAAAGTTTTTACTGTCAGCGGAATCGGTTACGAGCCAAAAGGTTCATTAATTCTTGATAACAAAATTGTTGATCACAAGACAGATAGTGGTCTGGATTTACTTTTTATGTGTAGTTCTCTAACTGCAATTGCTGAATTAGAGCAGAAAAAAGATGACGGCGAATGGATACTTAATTATGGCGACCCAACAGAGGCGTCGTTGGTAGTTTTGGCTGAAAAATTTGGTTACAAAAAAAACGAATTACTAAAAAAATTCCCAAAAATTCTGGAAATTCCTTTTGATATGGAGAACAAACATCACACAATTGTAAATAAATTCAAAAATAAAAATATTTTATTTACGGCTGGTGGTCCAGAGTTGATTTTGAAAAATTCCACAAAAATTTGGTCAAATGGAAAAGCAAAAAAAATATCGAAACAAGATATTGAAAACATAAATCTTCAGTTAAAAAACATTATGAATGATGGTTACAGAATTTTAGCGTTAGCAATCAATCAAAAATCTCCCACAGAAATAAATCCAAAAGAATTACCCGAACTAACTTTTTTGGGATTTGTTGGAATAACTGACGCTATTAGGCCAGAGGTGAGAGAGTCGGTAAATATTGTTAGAGATTCTGGAATGAAAGTTGTAATGATAACCGGGGACCATGTCGATACTGCAACAGCAATAGCTAAAAAAGTGGATATTTTTCGAGAAGGTGACAGGGTTTTGCTTGGAACCGATATTGCAAAAATGAACGAATCGGAACTGGCAGATGCGGTTAATAATGTAACTGTTTATGCTCGCGTCAATCCGAATGACAAATTGAGAATAATAGAAGCCTACAAAAAAAGAGGAGAAACTATTGCAATGACAGGCGATGGAGTCAATGATGCATTATCACTTGTGGCGGCTGATTTGGGTGTTGCTATGGGAAAAATCGGCACTGAAGTGGCTCGCGAGGCATCTGATATTGTCTTGTTGGATGATAAATTCGCAAATATTGTTAGTGCCGCACAAGAAGGTAGAAATATTTACAATACAATTAGAAAATCAATTTTGTATTTATTATCTAACAATCTCGGAGAAATTTTTGTAATTGTAGCGACTATTACAATGGGGCTACCATTACCACTTTTAGCAAAACAAATTATCTGGCTCAATTTGGTTACGGACACGTTGATAGTTATTGGTTTGGTTTTTGAGAAAAAAGATGCGTCATTGCTCAAAGAAAAGTTTCAAAAGCCTAGCAAATATTTGGTCGACTGGTTTATGGGTAGTCGAATAATTTTGGTTGCGATTACTATGACGGTTACAACAATCTTTTTATTCACACAATATATTGATGCTGATAATATGATAAAGTCTTGGACAATTTCATTAACTATTTTGTCAGTCATTCAGTGGTATAACATTTTCAATGTTAGATCGGCAAAGGATTCTATTTTCTCAAAAAATTTATTTTCAAACAAATATATTTTGATTGGATTATTTGTGGCTATATCACTGCACTTATTTGCGATGTACAATCCATTTATGCAAAAAGTTCTCAGTCTCACTGGATTGAATTTGAAAGAATGGGCAATCATATTGTCGATCGGTGCATCAATTATTGCGGTAGAAGAAATTAGAAAATTGTTCTATAGATTGTATCTTTCTAGAAAATCAAAATTAGTGCGGTTATAAAATCATCGCCGGCGGGTTTAGTCTAAATAAACTTTGGTCTTTTGATTATTTGAATTACTTTTCCGTTGATCATAAAACTGTCGTCTTCGTGAATATAAATCGGTGGAATATCCTTTGTTGATTCAGAAACCAGAACAACTTGATTGTTTTCATCATCCCAAACATATTTTTTTATATTTGCCATATCGTCTATTACTGACAAAACTATATCGCCATTTTTTGGATCAGTGCTATCACTGTCTATAATCAAATAATCTCCGTCCTCTATATTTTTTCCATCAATTGATGCGTTATTCATAGAAAGTCCTCGCGCCTTGATTGCAAAAATTCTTTTGCATTTTTTCAAAATGTTTTTGGAAATTTTTAGATATCCTTCGATGTTTTCGTTTGCAAATATTGTTGCTGGACCACAATTGGCGGTACCAACAATTGGGATATTTATCAGATCGGTGTTGGATAGGGAATTACGAGAAGTTTTTTGGACGGACTTCGTTTTTTTGTCGGTCTTCAAAAAACCTTTTTTCTCAAGCTGATCTAGGTGATGTTTTATTTTTTGAGGAAATTTTTCGTCAATCAAATTTCCAATTTCGCGTAAGGTTATTCCTGATAGGTTTTTTGATTCCAATAATTTCAATATTTTTTCTTGTATTTGGTGCATATAAATTTTTGTTAAATTCAACTAATAATTTTTTCCACACTTTCTGACTAACTATAAACACATTATACACATTTTTCTAGAATTTTTAAGGGAGTTATCCACATATCTAGAAAAGTTGACAAAAACACCGCTCAAACACCCACAAATCCTAAAACCATCCACAAATCACTTTTGTTCGGTTCAATCCTCGTCTCCTTTTTTCGTCAAGTTGCACTTGACCAAAAAAGACTGCGGAGAACCTCAAAAA
>DAOLDC010000014.1:0-17892 GCA_035327525.1 Minisyncoccota bacterium
GTCAAGTTGCACTTGACCAAAAAAGACTGCGGAGAACCTCAAAAAGTATTTGTGTTTTTTTGTATGACAAATTTTGATTTGACAAAATAACAAACGTCTAATATTATACTACATCAGAAAGTCGCCATAACTCTCGGAATATCTTTTGGAAATGTCTTCCATTAATGTACTGACAGTGTGGTGTTTGAAAAAAAGGAATACGACCATGTCTACAAAAAACATGCTCGCGAATGTGTTGACGAAATTGGCTGATCTCGCAGAAAAGACGCCAGAAATCCTGGGATCAATCTACGACCTCATGGTCAAGCTCCTCGGAAATGACGGAGCAAAATGGGCAACAGGACTGAAAAAATTCCTGCGTGATGAGATGGTTGAAAAAACCGCAGTTGCGGTAAGTTATATCACCGCAACCTATAAACAGTCCGTTGATTACCGGCGTACTATCTATGACTCATTGAAAGCCGGAAAATATGATGAGGTGAACAAGGACATTAATGACAAAAACTTCTTATCTCCGGAATTTGGTGAAATTGAAGTTGAGTTTGCAATGTTCCACTTCAACCGCAATATTTCTTCGGAAAACGCGATCGCTAGTATGATGGCAGAAGTCTATCGACCAGCGACTATGAGAGAAAAACTTGCGTTCGGAGAAAAAAATCCGGAAGTGCAGCTTGAATTCCCGGTAGTTGCTCTGGGTCAGATCATTAAACTTCATGGCCGTCGACATGTCGGCGGCCTCGGCAGGAACGGTTCGAGGCGGGATGTCGACCTGTACCACTTCGACGGTGACTGGGATGCCCGCTACCGCTTCCTGGCCGTTCGTATTGGCAACTGATCATTGGTCTCTGGTTCCTCTGGATTTGTTCCTTGGAATCTTGGAGACTTTGAACTTGGCGTCCTGCGTAACCTTTTTTGGTTATGCAGGACTTTTTTTTAATTTTTAACTATTTTACACCACTCATAGCTTTTGAGTTCCTCCGCAGTCTTTTTTGGTCAAGTGCAACTTGACGAAAAAAGGAGACGAGGACTGGAGCGCAAAAGCTATGAGTGGTGTAAAGTAATCAATATTTTAACTAATGTTTTAACTAACCTCTTGACTATTTCTCGCACTTTGCTAGTATTGTCCTTACTGCAAATTAAAGTGTTTTTGAGTTAGGAAGACACTAAATGCTTGAGGCGATTTGTCTCACAGCCAATTTGGTGCATTTTGCGGTCGTACCAAAAAAAATGACAAGATCACTAAAAAAAGGTCCATATGTGGACGAAAAATTATTGAAAAAAATTGCCGGAAAAAAACCGGTTCAAACTGGCCCTATCAAAACTTGGGCAAGAAGAAGCCAAATCTCACCGGAAATGGTCGGATTTACTTTTGCAGTTCATAATGGAAAAATTCACATAGATGTATTAGTCACCGAGGAAATGGTTGGACACCGTCTCGGTGAATTTTCTTTTTCAAAGAAATTCGTTCGTCATGGAGGTAAAATGCAAAAAGAAATTGATCAAGCAAAAAGAGAGGCAGAAATAACTGCTGCAAAATCAGCAAAAGCTTCTACTACAGAGGGATCTGCCGACAAAAAATAATTAACAAAACATGGTCAAAGCTGAACTAAAAAATTATAGACAATCACCAAGAAAAGTTCGATTTGTAGTCGACGCTATTCGTGGTAAAAAAGTTTCAGATGCTATTGATATATTGAGTATAGTTACAAAAAGAGCATCACTTCCTATAAAAAAACTATTGGATTCAGCGGTTGCCAACGCGGAGCACAATCACGGCTTGAAATCACAAGACCTTTATATAAAAGAAATCAGGGTTGATGCTGGAATAACAATGCATCGACACATGCCACGCGCTAGAGGTAGTGCTTCAGCAATAAAAAAGCGATCAAGTCATGTGTTGGTAGTTTTAGATACAAAAAATAAAAAATAATTATGTCACATCGAGTACACCCATATTCACATAGATTAGGAATTATCAGAGATTGGAAATCTCGCTGGTTTGGAGTTGGCAAAAAATACCGTGATCACTTGATGGCTGATACATTAATCAGAAACTTTGTTACCAAAAGATTGGCTGGTATGTATGTTTCTCTAGTTGAAATAGAAAGAGGACAAAAAGTAATAAGAGTTTTGGTCAGAACATCCAGACCTGGTTTAATAATTGGTAGAAACGGCGAAGGAAGCGAGAAATTGAGAACTGATTTGCTTAAATTTATTGCAAGAAAAAAACTTAATTTAGAAAATGTAGAGCTAAAAATCGACATAGAAGAAATCCACTCACCAGAAAGCGATGCAAATATTGTTGCTCAACAAGTAAAGGATGCAATAGAAAAAAGAATGCCTTTCCGAAGAGTTTTGAAGCAAACAGTAGAAAAGGTTATGGCAAACAGGGATGTTCAGGGTGTCAGAATAAAAATGGGTGGTAGATTGAATGGTGCAGATATGGCCAGAACCGAGGAATTGAGAAAAGGTCGAGTTCCTTTACAGACTTTTCGTGCAGACATAGATTTTGCAAGAGTTCGAGCGACAATTCCACAAGGAGATATCGGAATAAAAGTTTGGATTTACCGAGGAGAAATTTTTGAAAACGATAAATAAAATCATATGACATTTTTTCCTAAAAAAGTAAAACATCGCAAATGGCAAACTGGTAGAAGAAATCCGGGAAAACTATTGCGTCCAGAAACTAGAGGAGTCAGTGTTGATTTTGGTTCACATGGTTTGAAATCTCTTGGACATGCTAGAATCAAATCAAATCAATTAGAAGCTGCACGTCGCGCAATGTCACGACATTTAGGAAAAACTGGTCGTGCTTGGGTTAGAATTTTTCCTGATAGACCTTTTACAAAAAAACCAGCCGAGGTAAAGATGGGTAAGGGAAAAGGAGATTTGCAGGGTTATGAGGTAGAAATCAGACCAGGAAGAATTATTTTTGAAGTTGATGGTGTTACAGAAGAAATTGCAAAAGAGGCTTTGCGAAAAGCTGGAACAAAATTGCCGGTCAAGGTAAAAATCGTCACTAGAAATTAATTTATAATATTATGAAATTGAAAGACAAAACAGAAAAAGAACTTGAAAAAATATTAAAAGACTTAAAAGAAGAAGTCCGAAAATTCAATTTCAGCATTTCCGGCAGTGGCACAAAAAATGTCAGACAAAGCCGTGTTGCAAAAAAGAATATTGCCAGAGTTTTGACTGAGTTAAATAATCGATAATTCCAAAAATGACAAAAAAAGATATACAAAATAATAAAGTTGAGAAAATAAACAAAGGAAAAGTTCTTTCTGGTGTAATTTCTTCTACAAAAATGACAGATACAATCACTGTTACAGTCAACCGATATCACAAACATCCAAAATACGGCAAATATATAAATTCTCGAAAGAGATACAAAGCTCATGATGCTGGTAATACTGCAAAGCTTGGAGATAAGGTCGAAATAATAGAAACAAAGCCTATATCAAAGGACAAAAGATTCAAATTGTTGCGTGTAGTTATTCCCGCAAAAATAGCAGATGAATCTGTAACAGATAACAAATAAACATATGGTTCAACCAAGATCAATAGTAATAATAACAGATAACTCAGGCGCAAAGATCGGTCGCGTTTTCAAAGTTTTGGGTCATGCTGCAAAAAGATATGCAGAAATCGGCGATACAATTGTTATATCAGTCCAAAAAGCAGAACCTAGAAAGCAGGTCAAGAAAAAAGATGTTCTACACGCCGTAGTAGTTAGACAAAAAAAACCTTTTAGAAGAAAGGATGGTTCATATGTTAGATTTGACGAAAATTCAGTAGTTATCGTGGCAAAAGACACAAAAGAGCCTATTGCAAACAGAATTTTTGGTCCAGTACCTAGAGAATTGGTCGAAATGGGTTATCAAACTATCGTGTCAATGGCACCAGAGGTAATATAATTTATTATGAAAATCAAAAAAAACGACAATGTAATATTGCTAGCTGGCAAAGACAAGGGAAAGAAAGGAAAAGTTCTAAGAGCTATTCCTGCTGAAAACAAAGTAATAGTAGAGGGACTAAATCTTGTCAAAAGACACATGAAACCCAGAAAGGAGGGCAAAAAGGGGGAAATATTAGAAATAGCTGCACCAATACATGTTTCTAATGTTGCTTTGTCTGACAAAATAAAATCCAAAAAAAGCGCTAACTCAGCAAAAATTGAAAAGACAGCAAAGGTCGAAAAAACCGAGAAGTCCAAAAAAACAGCAAAACCAGCAAAATCTGACAAATAACAAAAACTTTTATGTACAAAAATATTATAGAAAAAGAAAAAGAGGTATTTGAAAAATTGAAAGATAAATTCAATTATACAAATGTTCTTCAGGCACCAAAAATAGAAAAAATAGTTGTGTCTACTGGTGTTGGCTCAATAACTGACAAGAAAAAATTAGAATTGATTGGTGAGAAATTGGCTCAAATAACTGGCCAAAAACCTTCTACCCAATTGGCAAAAAAATCAATTGCACAGTTCAAGGTTCGTGAAGGTCAATTATCTGGCTACCGAGTTACTTTGCGAGGCAAGATCGCTCGAAATTTTTTGGAGAAATTGGTTCACATTGCACTACCCAGAACTAGAGACTTTCGTGGCTTATCAACTGGTGGTGTTGATGATATGGGTAATTATAGTTTCGGAATAAAAGAAAATACAATTTTTCCAGAGACTTCGGATGAGGAACTAAAGAATGTTTTTGGAATGTCGATCACGATTGTGACTTCATCAAAGGCAAAAGAAGAAACAATCGCTTTTCTAGAACACGTTGGTTTGCCTTTCAAAAAATAACGATTGACATAGGCATAGTTGCTTGTTAGTATAGGCAAACATTGTGGAGGTAGAATAAGAAGAAAAAAAGTCTTAAATTATGGCTAAAACATCACAAATCGCGAGAGCAAATAAAACACCAAAATTCAAAAGTCGGGTAATTAGACGATGTTTTCGATGTGGTCGAAGACGTGGTTATATGAGAGATTTTGGTATGTGTAGAATCTGTTTTCGCGAATTAGCTAACGAAGGTGAAATTCCTGGAATAAAAAAATCATCATGGTAAACGACAGTATTTCAAACCTAATAAATAGTCTAAAAGTTGCATCAATTGCAAAAAAAGATTCAATAACAGTTCCAAGCTCAAAAAAGATTGTTTCCATTTTGGATACCCTAAAAAAGTTTGATTTCATAGAATCCTACGAAGTTTCTGGCGACAAAAAGAAAACTGTCAAAATAGAATTAAAATATATTGATGGACTTCCAAAAATTAATGATGCAAAGAGAATTTCAAAATTTTCAAAAAGAATTTACAAAAAAACAAAGGAATTTAGACCAATAAAAAGTGGATATGGAATTTCTGTTGTTACAACAGAAAAGGGTGTAATGAGCGGGGTCGAAGCAAAAAAATCAAAGGTCGGCGGAGAAGTTTTATTTGAAATTTGGTAAAAAAATATATATGTCAAGAATAGGAAAAAAACCAATAACAATACCAGCAAAAACAGAAGTAACTGTTAACGAAGATTTGATTACCGTAAAAGGTCCATTGGGAAAATTAGATCTAAAATACGATACTGATATTTTAATAAAAATAGAAAATAACATTATTACCCTTACCCCAAAAAGAGAAAGTCTAGACCTAAAAGCAAAATGGGGTACTTATAGTTCTCTGATTTCAAACATGATTGACGGCGTCAATTCTGAGTACAAAAAAAGCTTGTCTATTGAGGGAGTTGGTTATCGTGCTGAAGTGAAAGGTCAAAATTTAGTTTTGAATATCGGTTTTTCACATCAGGTTCCAATGATGATTCCTGCCGGACTAAAGGTTGTGGTTGAAGGAGAAAAAATACTAATTAGTGGAATCAACAAAGAATTGGTTGGACAATTTGCCTCTGATGTCAGATCAATGAAAAAACCAGAACCATACAAGGGCAAGGGAATTAGATACGCAGATGAAGTTATTAGAAGAAAAGAGGGCAAAAAGACAGCATAATTTTTCCTAAAACAAAATTTTTTATGAATAAAACAAAATTAGACAAAAGAACAAGAAGACACGCGAGAATCAGAGCAAAAATTTCTGGAACAGAAATCAAACCTCGTCTTACTGTTTCTAAGTCTAATAATAACATCATTGCTCAATTGATAAATGACGACAAAGGAGAAACAATTGCTTATGTTTGGACAAAAAATACCGAGGGCAAAAATCTTGGAGAAAGATCAATTAGCGCTGGAAAAAAAATCGCCGAACTAGCAACTGCAAAAAAAATAAAAGAAGTTGTCTTTGATCGTGGAGGATTCAAATACGCAGGAAACATCAAGGCCCTTGCTGATTCTGCCAGAGAAAGCGGTCTTAAATTTTAAAAAAATATGTCAGACGAAACAAAAAACAAAGAAATAGTACAGGAAACAAATTCACAAGTTTCAACACCAGATCAAAAATCTGCAACAACACCCACAGCCGCATCTACAGAAACTGCGACACCAATTACGGCTGGGGATGAAAAAAGAACTTTTCGTGGACGAGGTGGCGACAGGGGAGATTTCAAAAAAAACAAAAGGACTTCAAAAAGAAAACCAGCAAAAGCTAGATCTGAATTTGAACAAAAAATAATCGATATTCGTCGTGTTACTAGAGTTTCTTCTGGTGGAAGAAGATTCAGCTTCAGTGTCGCTGTAGTTGTTGGAAACAAAAAAGGCAAAGTCGGTGTAGGAATGGGCAAAGCAGGTGACACTTCTCTTGCAATTGACAAAGCTTTCAAGGATGCACAAAAGAAGGCAATACTTGTAAATACTACAAAATCAATGTCAATTCCTCACTCTGTAAATGCAAAATTCAATAGCGCAAGAGTAATTATTATGCCAGCACCAGGACGAGGAATAATTGCTGGATCATCATTAAGAGATATTATTGAATTAGGTGGTTTTGCAGATGTGAATTGCAAAATTGTTTCTGGAAGCAAGAACAAATTGAATATTGCAAAAGCTACAATCAAGGCAATGTCTACTTTTTCAAATACAAAAATAATAGAACGAACACCAAGAACAGAAATAAAAAAGTAATATGAAAATTCACCAAATAAAAAGAAATACAAAGTTAATAAAATCTAAACTGGTTGGTCGCGGAGGAAAACGCGGAAAAACTTCAGGAAAAGGAACAAAAGGTCAAAAATCCCGTTCCGGAAAAAAGATTCGTCCAGAAATTAGAGATATAATCAAAAAAATCCCAAAACTTCGTGGTCGCGGAATGAATTTTAACAAATCCAGATTTAACCCATTTGAATTAATCAGTCTCTCAAAAATCGACAAAGTATTTTCAGCCAGCGAAACTGTTTCACCAAAAACTATTTTTGAAAAAAAACTTTTTCGGAAAGTTG
Source organism: Minisyncoccota bacterium (assembly GCA_035327525.1). GTDB lineage: Bacteria > Patescibacteriota > Minisyncoccia > Phycocordibacterales > JAACPR01 > JAKLEX01. The sequence continues at coordinate 7,372 of DAOLDC010000014.1, forward strand.
ATGGAAAATTCCCAAGAATAAAGATCTCAGCCGGAGAGCTCAAGAGCAAACTGACTTTTTCTGGTGTTAATTTTACAAAATCAGCAAAAGAAATTGTAGAAAAAATTGGTGGAAAAATAAAATAAAATGTTAAGTAGCTTTTTTAACAAAATAAAATTGATAATAAAAGACAAGAATTTGTCAAAAAAGATTCTTTTTGTTTTGGGTGCGCTTGTTGTCTTTCGACTTTTTGCAAGTATTCCAATTCCTGGAATAGATCAATTTGCACTACGGTCATTTCTGGATAACAACCAATTTTTTGGCCTTCTGGACATTTTTTCTGGAGGTGGATTATCTGGATTGTCTATTGTAATGCTTGGTGTTAGCCCATACATTACCTCTTCAATTATAATGCAGTTATCAACTATTATGTCTCCAAAACTGAAGGCACTTTATCATGAGAACGGAGAGGCTGGTAGAAAAAAATTCATGCAATATTCTAGATTGCTTACACTGCCAATCGCTGTTATTCAGGCGTTTGGTTTTTTGATGTTATTACAACAGCAAGGTATCGTCTATGAATTGAGTAGTTTGCAATTGATAACCAACATAATAACAATTACAGCAGGATCAATGTTACTGATGTTTGTTGGAGAATTGATTACAGAATTTGGTATTGGAAATGGAGTTTCATTAATTATCTTTTCCGGAATCGTTGCGGGTCTTCCAACAGCCTTGCAACAGACAATATTCGCCTTTGATGTATCAATGATTCCTACATATGTTGCCTTTGTTGTTATTGGATTGGCTATAATATTGGGAGTTGTTGTTATTACAGAATCAGAACGACCAATTCCGATTACATATGCAAAACAAATTCGTGGTAATCGACAATATGGTGGAGTGTCTACCTATTTGCCACTACGGGTCAATATGGCAGGAGTTATTCCGATAATTTTTGCACTATCTATTTTGCTATTACCACAGATGATAACCAATTTTCTTTCTGCATCATCAAACGCAACTGTTCAAGCGGTTAGTTTGGCGGTCAATAACTTTCTAACAAATCAACTATTTTACGGAATTACATATTTCTTGTTGGTATTTTTGTTTACATATTTTTATACAGCAGTTACATTTGATCCAAATTCAATTGCAACAAATTTACAAAAATCAGGTGCATTTATTCCCGGTGTAAGACCTGGAGAATCGACCTCACTACACATTGGACATGTTTTGACTAGGATTACTTTTGTCGGAGCATCATTTTTGGGAATAATTGCCGTATTACCTATTATCGCACAAAGCATTTCTGGCATAACATCTCTAACAATTGGTGGAACAGCATTATTGATCGCCGTATCTGTAGTTATTGATTTGATAAAAAAAATAGATTCACAGATCTCGATGAAGGAGTACTAGTAAAAATTTTTCCTGGGAGTATAATGAATTTTGGAGTAATTTTTTAATTAACCAAAATGCAATTACTAACAACAATATTCATCGGTAGATCAGGATGTGGAAAAGGAACACAGATAGAAAAACTATCGGAATATATAAAACTCAATGATAGTAAATCCATTTTTCATCTGGAAGCTGGCGAGAGATTTCGTGATTTTATAAAACAGAATACTTATGCCGCAGATTTGGCAAGAAAAATAAACGCTGAAGGTGGATTGCAACCAGAATTTTTGTCAATTTGGGCGTGGGGTGGTGAATTGGTAAAAAAATTAAAGAAAGATCAACATTTGTTTATAGACGGAACACCGCGTCGTGTCGGCGAGGCTCGAACACTAGAATCAGCATTGGATTTTTTTGAAAGACAAAAAGTTCATGTAGTTTATTTGAATGTTTCCAGAGAATGGTCAATAGAAAAAATGAAAAATCGTGGCAGAAAAGATGACAAGGAAATGTCAGATATTTTGGCCAGACTGGACTGGTTTGATAATGAAGTTGTTCCGGTTATTGATTATTTTCGTGCACATAGAGAATATCTTTTTACAGAAATAAATGGCGAGCAATCAGTGGACGATGTTCACAAAGATATTTTGATAGGTCTAGATATTTAAACTTTTAATGATAAAACTAAAAACAAAATCTGAAATAGAAAAACTGCGAATTGGTGGCAAAAAATTGGCAGAAATAATTGATGCAACGGCAAAACAGGTGAAACCTGGGGTTTTTGCTAATGAATTGAATGATTTTGCCCATCAGATGATGCTGAAAATGGGTGTAAAATCGTCTTTTTTGAATTATAGGCCATCTGGAGCCAGAACACCTTTTCCTGCCAGTATTTGCGTTTCTATAAATGATGAAATAGTTCATGGTATTCCAGAAAAAACAAAACAAATAAAATCTGGCGACGTGGTAAAAATAGACGGTGGAATAATTTCTGACGGACTTTTTACTGATCATGCTATAACTGTTGCTGTTGGTGAAGTTTCAAAAGATATAAATGAATTGATAAATAGAACAAAAGAAGCTCTAAACGCCGGAATAAAAAAATGTGTAATTGGAAATTATATCAGCGATATCGGTTTGGCAATTGAGAAGGTTGCAAAAAAATCAAATCTAACCGTTGTAAATGATTTGACCGGACACGGAGTTGGTTATGCTGTTCATGAAGATCCATTTGTTCCAAATTGTGGAGGATTTGGGAAAAGAGAAATTTTGGAAAACGGACTAGTTATTGCAATCGAACCAATGTTTACACTTGGTAGGCCAGAAATAATTGTCGCCAGAGACGGCCATACTTACAAGACAAAAGACGGCTCTATTGCAACACAATTTGAACACACAGTTGCTATCACAGAAAAAGGTCCGATTATTTTGACAAAAAAATAATTCAAATTTTATATTATTGCCCCTTTTTTATATTATTATTCTTTTTTCTGTTATAATCAATTTAAATCTATTGTAGATAATGTTTTTAATAATTTAAAATAAAATAATTTAAGATAAAAATGAAAGAAAATAAAGAGAAAACGCTTGTAATTATAAAACCAGATGGAATTCAGCGCAGTTTGATTGGCGAAATAATCAGTCGAATGGAAAGAGTCGGATTGAAGTTGGTCGCCTTGAAAATGTTTGTGCCAAACAAAGAACTGATAGAAAAACATTATACATTAGAAGATAATTGGATTGAAAAAGTTGGAAAAAAGACGATAGAAGCCTATAAGTCAAAAGGTTTACCACCAAAAGATAGTGACCCGATAAAAGCTGGCGAAAGGGTTTTGGAAGTTCTGATGAAATATATGACTTTTGGTCCGATTATTGCGATGGTTTGGCAGGGAGGACATGCCGTACAAATTACCAGAAAACTTGTTGGTGGAACGGAACCGCTGACTTCTGATATCGGAACATTGCGTGGTGATTTTGTTTTGGATTCATATCAAATAGCCGATATTGGCGGTCGAGCTATTAGAAATTTGATTCATGCATCCAGTTCTGTTGAGGAGGCAGAAAAAGAAATAGATCTGTGGTTTTCAAAAGATGAAATTTTGAATTATCGCCTTGTTCAAGAGCAAATCCTTTATGACGTTAATTTGGACGGTATTTTGGAATAAATTTTTCTTAAAACGCAATCAACAGGATATCAACTTCGTGCACGCTTTACATCGACTTGCCTCACATTTTTGTCTTGATATAATTGAATCAGGATCACGCAATGACTTCTAGATTATGATCCTAAAGGGAGGTTCAAATTATTACACACCTTGGTGTGCAGTTGAGGACACCCACTTGTAATCAAGCTAGGGTCTCATTGCGTGATTCTAATAAAGTGCATCGGCAAACTTTGCCGGTGTTTTTTATTAGAGTTTTTTTGATATAATAATTAGAGCAAAAATGATTTACAAAAAACCACTATTCAAAGAAGTATTTATTCTGTCTCTTACTGTTGCAGTTTTGCATTATTTTGCGACTATACATTCTCTGTACTGGTCAATTGGCTGGTATGATATTATGATGCATTTTTTGGGTGGCCTATTGATCGGCCTGATTGCTTTCTTGTTTTTTTTCACTTCTGACAAAATTCATTATCCAAAAGATAATAAAATTGTAATATTTGTGACCGTTATTGGCGTGGTATTAGTCGTCGGTTTATTTTGGGAATTATGGGAAATATTTGTAGGTTTTACGGATACAGTGAACGATGCTGGCGACACGGCACTGGATTTGATTATGGACGTAATTGGAGCCATTTTTGCTTATTATTACGGCTTATCAAGACTGAATTTTGAAAAATAAAATAACTTATGCAGGAAAAAAAAGATAAAAGTCAAAACAAATTAAAAATTAGTTTTTATGGTGGAACAGAATCTGTAACTGGTGCCAATTTTGTTTTGCAAAGCGAAAAAACTGCAATTATGATTGATTGTGGTTTGACCCAGGGAGTAAATTTTGAACCAACATCAGATCCGAACAGAAAATCATTTCCATACAATCCGGCAGATATTGATTTTTTGATTGTAACTCATGCCCATACAGACCACATTGGTCGAATCCCTAAATTAGTAAAGGACGGTTTTTCGGGACAAATTTTCTCTACAAAGCAGACAAAAGAAATTGCCGAATTGATGTTTGATGATGCGCTATCAATTCTATCTAACGAAGCCAGAAAGAAAAACATTGATCCTTTGTATGAAAAGAGGGACATAGTTGCAGCCCTATCAATGTGGGAAACACACGACTACCATCAATCTTTTGATTTGAATGATGAATTTTCTATTTTGTTCAAAGATGCTGGACATATTCTGGGTTCTGCAATAGTAAATATCCGACACAAGGAAACTGCAAAAAACATTGTATTTACTGGTGATTTGGGAAATACACCGACACCACTGATTCGTAATACGGAGGAAATTACAGATGCCGATTATTTGATAATGGAAAGTGTTTATGGTGATAGAAATCATGCCAAAAAACTAGAAAGAAAAGAAAAACTACGAGAAATTTTGCAAAAAATAATAGATCGCAAAGGAACGCTTTTGATACCTGTTTTTTCACTAGAAAAAACACAAGTTATTTTGCATGAAATGAATGATCTAATAGAGGGCGGTAGAATTCCGTCTGTTCCTGTTTTTTTTGATTCTCCATTAGGAATTAGATTAACCGAAATTTATCAAAAGCAGTTCAAAAATTTTAATAAAAAAGTTCAAGAAAGAATAAAATCCGGTGACGATATTTTTGATTTTCCGAAATTGACCAAAACTTATTCACGAGATGAATCAGAGAGCATTAGAAAAACTCCGTCACCAAAAATAATTATTGCCAGTTCTGGTATGAGTACTGGCGGAAGAATTTTGTATCATGAAAAAGAATATCTGCCAGATCCAAAGAATGCAATTTTGTTTATTGGGTATCAGGTGCCAGGTTCTATTGGTAGAGCGATCGAGGAGGGTACTAGAGATGTAAAAATAGATGGTCAAATGCTGCCAATAAAGGCACAAATTCACACAGTTTCTGGATATTCCTCACACATGGATTCTGATAATTTGGTTGAATTTGTCTCAAAGACCGCCGATAGGGTAAAAAAAGTTTTTGTAGTTATGGGTGAACCAAAATCTGCCATGTTTTTAACACAAAAATTGCGCGACAATCTGAATGTCAACGCAATTCATCCAAAGGAAGGAGAAAGTTTTACTATTTAGTTTCTAGAACTTTTGCAACAATCTTTGCAAATATTTCTGGATTTTTTTCTGCTATTTCTGCCAAGATTTTTCTGTCAATTTCTATTTTGTTATTCTTTAGACCACCAATAAATTTGCTGTATGAAATTCCAAGAGGTCTAACCCCAGCATTTATTTTTGTACTCCAAAGTTGTCTAAAAGTTCTCTTTTTTGCTCGACGATCTCTGAATGCGTTTTGTCCAGCCTTTCTGATCGCTGTCAACGCCATAGCCTCCTTGCTCTTTCGGCCGAAACGATAACCTTTGACCTGTTTTAGGACATTTCTTCTTCTTTTATTTGCTGTTGTTCCTCTTTTTACTCGTGACATATATTATTTGTTAGGCAAAAATCTTGCTTTTTGTTTGTTTGTAATAAAAAATGCCTTTTCAGTTTTTTTGTGTAACTGATCTTCTCTTCTCTCTTTTGCATTAAAATGATTCTGACCAGGTCTACGGTTTAGAACCTTGCCTTTTCGGGTTACTTTTAATCTTTTTGTATATGATTTGTTTGTTTTCATTTTTTTTCTATGATTACCGACAGGCCTTTTGGATCTTTTTTTATTGGAACGGCTATTTTGTATTCTACTGTTATTATTTTCAGAATTCTGTTTAGCCTCTCTTTTAGGAAATCAAATTCCATGTATTTTGTTCTACCTATCAAAAAAAGCTCAATTTTTACTCTATGACCTTCGATTAACCATTCTGACACCTTTCTAGCCTTTATCGATAAATCATTCTCATCTGTACCCAGTTTTATTTGAATTGATTTGATTTCAACCGTATGAGACTTGGATTTTGCTTGTTTCTGCTTCTTCTTCTGCTCGTAAAGAAATTTACCATAGTCGGCTATTTTTGCAACTGGCGGAACGGCGTTTGGTGATATTTCTATCAAATCCAGGTTTACCAAGCGTGCCTGTCTAATAGCCTCTTGGGTATCAAGTAATCCAAGATTTTCTCCATTCTGACCAATAACGCGCATTTCTTTTGCGCGTATCTGGTTATTTATTCTGGTTTTGTTTTGATTTATCAAACTTATAACTAAAAATGTTGCCAATGCAACTGTAAATAAAAATTACCACAATTATTGACTTTTTGCAATCAACTTATGATTTGCTATTTGCTTACTCAGAATCGTCAATAGAGTCATCATCATCTTCTAACTCATCATCATCTGTCTCTATTTCTATACCTTCTGCTGATAGATCTTCTGGTGAAAAATTATTATCGTCGTTCATTTTATCTTGATTAAAAATTAAATAAATTTATGTTCAATATTTTATGAACATGCGAAAATTTTATCATTTCGTTTTGGTACAAGCAATACCAGCACAAAAATGATATTATATAAAAATACAATATTTGATATGAAAAGTTTTTCTAACAAAAAAATCATAGCCCTATCATGTTCTCCGTCGAGAAATAGAAATTCTGATAGCATGCTGGATTATTTTATAAATGGAATTTCAGAATTTGATACAGAAGGATTGGTGGATGTAGAAAAAATTTATTTGGATGATATAAAGATTGCAAATTACAAATACGAAAATAGTTCTGGTGCCCAGAATGACGAAAAAGATTTTTATTTATTAACAGAAAAGTTAAAAAATGCAGACGGATTGATTATCGCAACCCCAACTTATAATTTTTCGGTTCCAGGACATCTCAAAAATTTTATTGATAGAATCAGGTTTCTCTCTGTGGATTTGTCCAATCGAGATATTTTTGGTCAGCCTGCCGGAAAACTAAAAAATCTTTCTACTTATTTTTTGGTTTCAGGCGGAATTCCAAAATGGGCAGAAACTATTTTGTTCTTTTCGTTTCCGGCTTTTTGGCTGAGGGCTGTTTTTTTGTATTATGATGCAAAGGTTCTTGGCGCATATTATAGTGGCGATGTTAAAACTTTTGAAAATAAGAAAATACTATCGAAATGCCAAAAATATGGCAGAAAATATGCCTACAAAATTTTGCATAATAATAAAAACAAAATTCTGGAGAGAATATTTTGGAAACCAAAACAATTGGAATAATTTTTGCTATAATATTAGTTAGTATAATTTATTATAAAAATCTATGGAAAAATTTAATTTTGAAAAAAAGTTCTCTACTCCTCAAGAGGAGCTTTCTTATTTGAAGGAATATATATCAAAAAAAGAGAGATCAATGTCAGAATTGAATGAGTCCGAAAAAGGTTCAACAATTCAGAAAACCGTCGAGAACTATGGAAAAAATATTCCAGAGGATGTTTTGGAAAAAGGTGCTTTGATTCCAGAAAAATTTCGAGAAGAAATAGTTTTGAAACTGAAACCAGAAGAACATGATGCAAAAATGGGAGAATTGATATCTATCGTTTATGAAAAAGGAATAATTAATGCATTAAGTATTGTTTTGAAAATGAATGACCCTCATTTGACTGACGATTTTCATAGATTTCTGGTTCAATATTTGAAGGAGGGTTATGAATTGACTGGTTTGCAAAAAGAGACTCCTATGGAAAAAAGTTTGAGAAGAACACTTTTTGAAATCACCTTTAATTATGATCGGGAAGATTCTGGCTCAGATGTAAAAAAGTTTTTTGAAATGATGGAACAGTTTTATTTTGGAATGCTGTCTATTGCTGATTCTAACAAATCAGAATATTTGACTATAGAAATTGCTAATTCTATAAATAGTAGAGAATTTATATTTTATATTTCAGTCCCAGATGGAAAATCAGAATTATTAGAGAAGCAATTAATTTCGGTTTTTCCAAATTCAACAATGAGAGAGCAAAAGGATGATTTTAATGTTTTTAATTCATCTGGCTCGTCTGTTGGCGCATATATTGTTCAAAAAGAAATTTCTGCAAAAATTATTAGAACGCACGATGATTTTGCTACTGATCCGATGAATGTTTTATTGAATGTTTTTTCAAAGTTACACGAAAACAATGAGGCAGCCGCTATCCAAATGGTATTCAAGCCCGTGGATGATTTTTATGTAAAAAGTTACAACAAAGGTCTAAAAAAAATTGAAAAAGGACAAAAATATGCTGACGAATTACATATCAGAAATACATTTTCTAGTAAAATTACAACCAAAATATCTAATTTTATAAATCCACCAAAAAAGAAAAGTAAGGATTCTGATCCAGAACCAACTGATAGTGAGCTGATTGAAAATATACAGAACAAAGTTTCTTTTCCAATCGTTTCTACCAACTTTCGAATTATTGCATCAGCAGAAAATGATATTAGAGCAAAAAATATATTGAAAGATATAGAATCAGCCTTCAATCAATTCGAGAATACAAGTGGTAACAAATTTAAATTTTTAGAAATAGAAAAAAATAATGCCAGAAATTTTTTTCGAGAATTTTCTTTTCGAGAATTTAATGACGAAAAAGATGTTCCATTGAATTTGCGAGAAATATCAACAATGATTCATTTTCCATCAAATGAATCATCAAATTCCCCCGAACTAAAAGTTAACAAAATGAAAACCGCCTCTGCTCCAATTACAATTGCCAAAGAGGGAATATATCTAGGAAAAAATATTCATCGAAATTTTGAGACTGATGTTTATTTTTCAAAGGAGGATAGGTTGCGACATTTCTATGTAATTGGTCAAACTGGTACTGGTAAAACAAATATCCTGAAAAACATGATTATTCAGGATATTCAGAATGGCGAAGGTGTCTGTATGATAGACCCTCACGGCTCTGATATACAAGATGTTTTGGCAAATGTTCCGAAAGAAAGATACGAAGATGTTATTTATTTTGATCCAAGTTATCCTGATAGACCAATGGCGCTGAATATGTTGGAATACAACAGAGAAAGACCAGAACAAAAAACTTTTGTGGTAAATGAATTGTTCAATATTTTCCAAAAATTATATGGAGCAAATCCAGAATCAATGGGACCGATGTTTGAACAATATTTCCGAAATGCCACAATGCTGGTTATTGATGATCCGGAAACCGGCTCTACATTGTTGGATGTTTCTCGTGTTCTGTCAGACAAAAATTTTCGTGATCTAAAACTGAGTCGTTGTAAAAATCCAATTGTGATTCAATTCTGGCGAGAAATCGCAACAAAGGCCGGTGGAGAAGCGTCGCTGGAGAATATTGTGCCTTACATCACTAGCAAATTCGACGTATTTTTGGCCAACGATATTATGCGTCCAGTTATTGCTCAGGAAAAATCTAGTTTTAATTTTCGAGATATAATGGACCAGAAAAAAATTCTTTTGGTAAATTTATCAAAAGGAAATTTGGGCGAAATAAACTCTTCTTTGATTGGCCTGATTCTGGTTGGAAAAATTTTGATGGCGGCATTGTCGCGATCGGGTTCTACTGACAAAAATCTGCCACCTTTTTATCTTTATATAGATGAATTCCAAAATATTACAACTGATTCAATCTCAACAATTTTGTCTGAAGCTAGAAAATACAAACTTTCACTCAATATTGCCCACCAATTTATCGCGCAATTAGATGAGGGAATTAGAGACTCTGTTTTTGGAAACGTTGGATCAATGGCGGTCTTCCGAGTTGGATCAGAAGATGCTGAATTTTTGGAAAAGCAACTTTCCCCAACTTTTAGCGCAAAAGATATTATGAGTATAGATAATTTTAACTGTTATGCAAAAATGTTATCAAAAGGAGTGCCAATTGATGCATTCAGTGTCGCTGTTCAACAAGCACCTGATGGAAATGGGCAACAAATAGAAAGCTTGAAAAAATTATCATATCTAAAATACGGCCAAGACAGAGCCACTGTTGAAAATGAAATTATGAAGAAATATCAAAAAACCGCAAAAAGTGTGTTATAATCGAATTATATATGAAAAATAGTGAAGGTTTTACTAATAAAATAGCTGACACAAAGGCTGGT
>DAOLDC010000015.1:0-16118 GCA_035327525.1 Minisyncoccota bacterium
CGCAGTCTTTTTTGGTCAAGTGCAACTTGACGAAAAAAGGAAACGAGGACTGGATGAAAAAACTTCTAAATTTTAAAAAACCTAATCCAACTTGATTTTATACTTTTCCTTCAACTCCAAAATTTTGCCCTCTTTGACCATGTCGTAATCTTTGTATTTTTTATTCAAAATAAAACCTTCAACAACATCTTTTTGATGATAGGTTCCGCGTGGTTTTTCTGACGGCTCACATAATTCCTGAAATGTGATTTGGCAAAATCTTTCTCCGGGATACAATCGAATAGAATGCCCAACGGTATTATTTTTTATTGGAATAATCAACTGACCTTCGTATCCTGAGTCTATTATTCCAGTCAAATCTACCGCCAATCCGCGACGATTTGTTGATGATTTTGGATACAGTACTGACATTAGATCAGCTGGTAATTTTATAGATTCCAGAGTTGAAGCCAAAACATGTTCACCAGGTAATAATTCAAAATACTGTCCTTTTTCCAATTCGACAACATCATGCAAATTTGCAGTATTTATTTCGTTCAAATGATCCACACGTAGAGATTCGCGTCCATTCATCGTCAAAATCCATTGTTTTGGAATCATGAAAGTGTATCCAAGTCGCAAATCAACAGCATGAGCTTGTAATTGAAATTCGTCTAGTGCTGGCTTGAATACAATATCACCCTTTTTTACTCTCTCTAGAATTTGTTTTTGTGTTAAAACTGACATTTGTTTATTTTAGCAGATTCTTCATTTTTCGCCCAATTTCAAATTGCAATTTTTAAGCCATCGATTTTCTCACCCGGCTTGTATTGTTTGCCAAGGCAATCAAAAATTTCATTCAATAATTTTTCATCTTTTTTTTCTGCCCGAGAAAAACTTTTCTTTGGTAATTTCAAAATAATTTTTTTGTGATTATTTTTTCTTTTGATTAATTCTTTTGCTCCAGCAAAATGGTTTTCATAAATATGCGCATTCGAAATGGAATGAGAATAAGTTCCAACGCCGACGCCCAATTCTTGCGCCAAAATATATTGCAACAAACAAAATCCCGCAACATCAAAAGGAAATCCCAAAATCATATCATTTGATCTGACCATATTATGCAAATGCAATTTTCCACCGATAATGTTTACTGTAAAAGTGTAAGGGCAGGGAACATTGGCTTTTTTTGTCGCGCCAAGTCCATCAGATGATGGATCCCAGGTAACAATGACTGCCTGACGAGAAGAAGGTTCTTTTTTTAACAATTCAATCAGAGATTTGATCTGGTCCCGACCAAAATGTTTGCGCCATCTGTATCCGTAGGCGACCGTCACAACATCACCAGGATTTGTGAAAGCGTCCCAGATTCTGGTGTAATTTCGCAGAAAATCCTCTGGCTTGCGTGCGCCAGATAGAAACCAAATTTGCTCCGCAATAATTGATTTGATTGGAATTTTTCGAAGTGTTAATAGTGGGAAACCGTCTTTTTCTGGATCAATAGAAAAATGAACTCCCGGCAAAACAGCACATTCAAGTCCAGTTCTTTCAGAAAATTCTCTAAAACCTTTTTTCATTAAATCCTTCAAAATGCCCTGATAAATTAGATCGAATTTTGTCATATGAGTTATTTTAACATATTATGATAAAATTATGTTCACAATGCCAAACTATCCATATTTACCACAAGGTCGCGAAATAAAGCATGTTCCAATTACGAACGAATTTATGCAGTTAGCAAAAAAAGTTGCAGATGAGGAATCAACAGACGGAATGAATCCGACCGGATCAGTCATTGTGCGCGACGGAATAATTTTGGGAAAATCCGCCAACAAATCTCCGGTTGGTGATATCAAAAAACTTTATCAATTACACAAGAACGGCCTGTGTATTCGTCGAATTTTGAAAATCAAAACCGGCCAAAAATATTGGGCATGCCCCGGCTGTGCAAAACCACATCATCATAGCGAACAGGGAGCAATCAGAAACGCAAAACAAAACGGCCACGACACATCAGGCGCAGATTTGTACCTATGGGGACATTGGTGGTGTTGCGAACATTGTTGGAACAAAATAATTGAGGCTGGAATTCGCGATGTCTATTTGCTAGATACAAGCGAGCGAGATTTTGGAAGGTAGTCTCTGTTAAATTTTTTCTAAAATGTCTACTTGCTTTTTTATTAGTTTTTGTGATAATAGTATTTGTATCAATACGAATTGGGATCCGAACGGTTAACTACCTAAGGAGCCCTTTTCATTTTAGGCAAAACTACTTTAGGATTATTTTTGATTTTATATTTATATTATCTAATTGATCAAAGTATTTTGTACCAAGACTTTTATACAAAGAAGATGAAAACTTTTTATTTGGAAATAATATTTTGTAAAATTTATCTTTTGAAATTAAATAGGTAACCAGTTTTTTATAATCACCATCTCCAGAAACAATGACAATTTTTTCAAGATTTTTATTATCTATTATATTTTTCATGATTTCAAAAACCATATCAGTATCTATATTTCCTTTCTTTTTCCCCATTGAATCTTTATTATTTTCCTTAAAAATAATTATAAAACCAGCATTTTGCAATTTGGTATATATATTTTGATATTTCGTCGAAAAGTAACCAATAAAATAATAAATTTCGTAAACATTATATTTTCTATTTAAATATTTTCTAAACTTTCTATAATCAATTTTCCAACCATTTTCAGCTGTACCAAGATGCAAGTTTTGTCCATCTATAAAACATATATTCATTCGTGTAATATAAACGTTTTTTTATAAAAATTCATTCAAGCATTTTAGTAAAAATCTATACAAAACTTACTTTTTCTTTATTTAAAATATTATGCTAAAATCAGTAACAATGAAAGACAAGCAAATCGAAAAATTACTCAAAAGTGAAGCTAAAAGACAAAAATCAGTAATCAATCTGATTGCTTCGGAAAATTATGTTTCCGAGGATGTTATGAGAGCCCTTGGTTCGGAATTGACAAACAAATATTCGGAAGGATATCCAGGAAAAAGATATTATGGTGGGAACGGAATAATTGATCAGGTAGAAACACTGTGCCAGAACCGCGCTCTAAAAACTTTTGGTCTCGACCCTAGAAAATGGGCAGTAAATGTTCAGGCGTTGTCCGGATCACCAGCAAATTTTGCAGTCTATTTTGCACTTATGCCAAATGTGTCAACTGCGCCACATGTGCCACATCTGCCAAAAGGTGGCGAGAAAAATCCTGATGGCAAAATTTCACCTCGCGGAAAAATTATGGGAATGTCGCTGGATCAAGGAGGACATTTGACTCATGGACAAAAAGTTTCTGCCACAGGACAATTTTGGGATTCTGTTTTGTACGGCGTCGACAAAAATACAGAAAAATTAAATTACGACGAATTACAAAAAATCGCTAAAAGAGAAAAACCAAACTTGATTGTCGCTGGTTACACTGCTTATCCACGAATCGTCGATTGGAAAAAAATGCGACAAATTGCAGATAGTTGTGGTGCTATTTTGATGGTTGATATGTCACACATTGCTGGATTGGTGGCGGGAAAAGTTTATGCTTCGCCGTTTGATTATGCTGATGTTGTAACCACAACAACTCACAAAACTTTGCGAGGTCCACGATCGGCTCTGATTTTTTGTAGAATTGACGAACCCGGAAAAAAAGATAGAAATTTACCAAAAAAAATCAACAAGGCGATTTTTCCCGGATTACAGGGTGGCCCTCATAACAATCAAATCGCCGCAGTTGCTGTTGCGCTGAATGAGGCGACAAATCCTTCTTTCAAAAAATACGCAAAACAAGTGGTCAAAAACGCCGCAACTTTGGCAAAAGAATTGTCAGAGCGTGGTTGGCGAGTAGTGTCAGGTGGAACAGATACGCATCTGGTTTTGATTGATGTATGGAATAATGGTGTAAAAAATTCCAAAGGGGCAGGTGGTTTGACCGGAAAACAAGCCGAATTGGCACTAGAAGAATCTGGAATAATTGTAAACAAAAACGCAATTCCGTTCGACACCCGTTCACCGTTTGACCCATCTGGAATCAGAGTCGGAACCGCCGCCGAAACAACACGCGGTAAAAAAGAAAACGATTTCAAAAAAATCGCAGAAAAAATTGACGAGGTTTTAAAAAGGGATAAATAAAATGTTAAATAAAAATTTTCAAAAAGTAAAAAAAGGAAAATTTATTGTAATTGATGGCGGTGATGGTTCTGGAAAGAGTACTGTCATAAATCATCTAAAAAGTATTTTATCTGAAAACGAAAATGTTTTTACTCGTGAACCTGGTGGATCTGATTTTGCTCAAAAAATTAGAGAACTTATGTTGTCTGACGATGCAAAAATGGTGAGCAACAGAACCCATTTTGGTTTGATTTGGGCTTCTCGCGCTGATCATGTTGAAAAAACTGTCGCCCCAGCACTTTTAGGTGGAAAAAATGTTATATCAGATAGATTTGATTCATCAACATATGCTTATCAAATTTTTGCACAAGAGGGAAATGATTTGAAAGATTTATTTTTTGATATTAGAGAAAAATTTTTAGGATATACGAAACCAGATTTATATATTTATTTGGATGTTGATGTAGAAGTTGGAATTGAAAGAACTAATCGTCGTAATTCTCAGAAGCAGAATCATTTTGACCACAATAAAAATGAATTTAGACAGAAAGTCAAAGACGGGTTTATTGAATTTACTAGTCTAGTACCATCAAGAATTGTTGATGCAAATAAAACGATTGATTTTGTAAAAAAAGAATGCATGGACATCGTTTTAGACTTAATAAATAATCACAAATAAGATCACGAAATTATTGACTTTTTACTCCTACTGGTGTATAATACTTCACAGAATATCAAACCGCTCATTCTAAATAGCATGCAATTCACCACAGCTTTGTGGATATTTTTTTATTATGTATCTAGAGAGCTGTGGCGAAACATTTCGTTTCGAGACAGTAAGTGAAATCTGTAAAAATAGGAGAAGCCATCATGGCAACTAAACAACAGATTCCTAAGCTCGCAGGAACGATTGTCGAGCATCAAGAGGCGTTTGAAAACTTTTCTGTTGAGGATGCCCAATGGGTTATCCGCAACACAAAAGTGGCCATTAGTCTCTGGGTTGAGGCGGTGGAAAATCGGGTAAAACCTGTAACCGGAGGTCATGATTTCGATCTGGTCTTCTGGAACAATTTTTACCAGAAATACTTCACATGTTTCACCAACTTCTCGACCTTGCAGATTCCTACAAAACCAAAGGACGGCAAATGGCGCTTGCTCGTGATTCTGGGTGGTCTCACGAACAATCAGGTCTACGATGCTTGTACCAGGCAGTTTACATGTAGGCGTAGCGTCGGTGATCTGAACCATGTAGTGCTGACCAACGAACGAGATCCTATGAATGGTTCCTACGCCATTTGGGTCCGTGACAGTGTGGAAGCTGATAAAGTTCATCAGAACAAATCGGCTGACATGATCAAGGAAGAAGGTCTCAAAACTGAAACCCTGACCGAACGCATGATTCACGAACTGGTCTATTTCTCGGAAACGGGGAAACATTTGGATGTGAACAAGGTCACGTTGTGCAGTGGTTCGCGCTTTTCCGATGGTAGCGTGCCGGGCGCGGGTTGGTATGACGGCGACTTCCAGGTGTGTTGGTACTACTCGTTCCTTCGGGGTCGCCGTTGGTGTTCCCGTGAGGTAGTTTCAATCTGATTCAACCTCACTCAATTAACCCTCATACATCTTGCTCAGCAGGCTCTGTATCGGGGGTTATTTTTTTATTTAATCCAAAAAATGCTATTATAGATATAAAATCATGAAACTCAAGATCAAACGCCTACATCCTGATGCAGTTTTGCCAAATTATGCCCACCCTGGGGATGTCGGACTTGACCTATATTCTCTTGAAGATTATGTATTGGCAGTGGGCGAACGCAGAATTTTTCCAGTTGGCTTTGCTTTAGAATTTGAAAATGGTTACGCGGCAATTGTAAAAGACAAAGGTAGTTTGCCAAAAAACGCTGGAATTCATACAATGGGCGGAGTTTTCGACGCGGGATATCGTGGAGAATATAATGTGAATTTAATAAACCTCGGTAATGCGCCTTACAAAATAGAAAAGGGGGACAAGATTGCTCAATTGGTGATTTATCCGATTATGATCGCTGAATTGGAAGAAGTAACAGAATTGACAGAATCCAGCAGAGGAGAAGGGCAATTTGGTTCGACTGGGCGAAATGTCAATTCTTAGTTTTTTTCTAGAAAATTTATAAATAATTTTTTTGTGTTAATATAAAAAGTAACTCAATAAATGAAATCCGAAATAGAAAAATTAATAAAAAAAGTCGTCTTAGAAGACAAAAATTCAAATTCGCCCGATTTGAGCGCGGGATCCGATTCGAGCACTAGATCTGATTCGAGCGCTGAATCTGATTTGAATTTTGTTATTGAACATCCTGCCGATTTGCAACACGGTGATTATTCGACAAATGTCGCAATGGTTTTGGCAAAAAAACTCAACAAAAATCCGCGCGAATTAGCACAAGAAATCGTCAAAAATCTAAATGCAGAAATCTCAAAAAATCCAGACGCTTCTCAAGCGAGCGATATCGAAAAAATCGAAATCGCAGGTCCAGGATTTATTAATTTTTATTTGTCCCGGAAATTTTTTAAAAAATCAATTCAACAGATTTTGAACGGAGAAACCAATTATGGCCGTAACAATGATTTGAAAGGAAAAAATATTATAGTCGAGTACACCGATCCAAACCCATTCAAACAATTTCATATTGGACATTTGATGCCGAATACTATTGGCGAATCGATTGCTAGAATTTTGGAATGGAACGGGGCAAATATTACAAGGGTTTGTTATCAGGGTGATGTTGGAATGCATGTAGCAAAAGCTCTGTGGGGTATGAAGAAAAACCTGCAAAAAATGCCAAACGATTCTGCCACAATGTCAGAAAAAATTTCATTTCTTGGAGAAGCTTATGTTTTTGGTTCAGAAAAATATGAAACAGATGATGTTATAAAAGCCGAAGTAAACGAAATCAACAAAAAGGTTTATGAATTATTTGATGATACAAAAAGTAATGACGATCCAGAAATAAAAAATCTATATAACAAAGGACGTGAATGGAGTCTAATCCATTTCGGTCAAATGTATGAAAAATTGGGTACGACTTTTGATCATTTTATTTTTGAACATCAAGTTTCAAAAATAGGTAGCAAAATAGTTCGCGAAAATGTTCCAGAAATATTTGAATTGTCTGACGGCGCAGTTGTTTATCGAGGCGAAAAAGACGGCCTCCACACTAGAGTTTTTATCAATTCTATGGGATTGCCAACCTATGAAGCAAAAGATATCGGTCTGGCATATTACAAACATTCTGAATTGGCAGAAAAAGTTTTGAGTAAAAAGCCAAAAACCGGCACAGAAGATATTTCAAAATTAATAAAAAATGTTAGCGAAAAATTTGATGCATCAATAATCGTTACGGCAAATGAACAAAAAGATTATTACAAGGTTGTTCGTGCCGCAATGAAAAAATTAAACCCAGAAATTGCCGAAAATACAGTTCACATAACTCATGGAATGTTACGTTTTGCCGATGGAAAGATGTCATCTCGAAAAGGCAACATAATTACCGCCGAAGAACTTTTGACTGATATAGAAAATCTTGTTTCGGAAAAATTACAAGATCAATTGGAAAAGATTTCATCAGATGATTTCGAAAAAACAAAAAATACTATTGCTGTTTCATCAATAAAATATACTATTTTGAAACAATCAATTGGTCGTGACATTGTTTTTGACAAAAATTCAGCAGTTTCTTTTGAGGGAGATTCTGGACCATATTTGCAGTATACATATGTTAGAGCAAAATCGATAATAGAAAAAGCACAAGAAAAAAATCTAATTTTTATAGAATCACAAGAGCCAGAAAACTGGCAAACAACTGATTTAGAAAAAGTACTTTATAGATTACCAGAATCGATCAGAGATGCTTATTCAGAACTTGGACCACAATATATTGTCACTCTTTTGACAAAAATTTGTGCTGAATTCAATTCATTTTATGGAAAACAAATAATTTTGGACGGTACACAGGCCGAATCCTACAAACTTGCAATAACAAAAGCCACAATGCATGTCATCCAAAACGGTTTGAAGGTTCTCGGAATTCGTGTACCAAATAGGATGTAGAAAATCTATTTTGTGTTAGAATCGACATACTATGAGTGAACAAAATGATCAGAAAGCTATAAACGACCAGAACTCTATAGGCGAACAGAACGCCAAAGATGCCAAGAGCGATTTTGCAAAAAAAGAAGAACAGGTTCTAGATTTTTGGCAAAAGAGCAAAATTTTCGAAAAATCCTTATTGAAACCATCGCCAAAAGGAGAGTATGTTTTTTTTGACGGCCCTCCTTTTGCGACCGGACTACCACATTACGGGCATATTTTGGCTGGAACGATCAAGGATGTAATTCCAAGATATCAAACAATGAGAGGCTATCATGTACCTCGCAGATGGGGTTGGGATTGTCACGGTTTGCCAATCGAAAATCTAATTCAAGAAGAAAATAATCTAAAAACAAAACAAGATATTGAAAATTTTGGTATAAAAAATTTTAGTAAAGCCGCAAAAAATTGTGTTTTTCGTTATGATTCAGAATGGCGTCAAATAATTCCTAGAACTGGTCGTTTTGTTGATATGAATAATCAATACACAACAATGGATCCATCGTTTATGGAATCAGTGTGGTGGGCTTTTTCTACTTTACACAAAAAAGGTTTGGTTTATGAAGGATTCAGATCAATGCATATTTCTCCATTACTAGAAACACCACTTTCGAATTTTGAAGTAAATCAAAATTACAAAGATATCACTGACATTTCTGTTTTTGCAAAGTTCAAAATGTTAGACAAACAGGGCGATATCGCACGCGGCGATTCAGGAGAAACATTTTTGATAGCATGGACAACTACACCTTGGACATTATTTGGAAACGTCGCGTTGGCGGTCGGAGAAAATATAGAATATGTAAAGGTCAAAATTATAAACGAAAATAATGATAAGAAAATCGACCAAAAAACTGTCGAAAATTCCAGCGAAAAAATAATTTTGGCAAAGGATCGTCTTCAAAGCATTTTGAAAGACAAAAAGTACGAAATTATAGAAACTTTTTCCGGTGCAGATTTGGTTGGAAAAAAATATGAACCGATTTTTGATAATTATTCAAAAAATTCAAAACTCGAAAATCATGAAAATGGTTGGAAAATTTATTCCGCAGATTTTGTTACAACAGAGGACGGTTCTGGAATTGTGCATATCGCACCAGCCTTTGGTGAGGACGATTTGAATTTAGGAAAAAAACATAATTTACCTTTTGTACAACACGTAAATATTGATGGAACGATAAAAAAAGATATTTCAGAACTATCAGGTCATCAAGCAAAACCAAAAGCTACAAAAGAAAACCCAAACGCTCATCAGGAAACAGATATTTTGGTGTTAAAAATGTTAGCGGGAAAAAGCCGACTTTTTGCAAAAGAAAAATTTGTTCATTCATACCCACATTGCCCCAGAACTGATGCTCCACTTCTCAACTATGCGCTTTCATCATGGTTTGTAAGAGTTACAGATTACAACAAAAAAATGGTGTCGTTGAATAAAGGTGTAAAATGGGTACCACAAAATATTGGCGAAAAAAGATTTGGAAATTGGTTAGAAAATATCAAGGATTGGGGCGTTTCTCGTTCTCGATATTGGGGAACACCATTACCAATTTGGAAGTCAAAAGACGGCAGCCAAGTCGATGTTCTGGGTTCGGTTGATGATATCAAGAATCGCACAAAATCTACAAACAAATATTTTGTAATGCGACACGGTGAGGCGGAGCATAATATCAATAAAGTTTTGAATTCTGATAATTCACATCCTGCCAATTTGACCGAAAACGGAAAAAGACAAATTGATGAAGTGATTTCAAAAATAAAATCAGAAAAAATCGATTTGATTATTTGTTCTCCATTAATCAGAACAAGAGATACTGCAAAAATTATTTCAGAAAAAATTGGAATGTCGTCAGACAAAATTATTGAAGACAAAAGGTTGAGAGAAATTCAGAGTGGAATTCTTAATAACAAAAGTGATCAGGAATTTGATAACTTCTTTTCAAGCGAAAATGATTTTCTTACAAAAAGACCCGCGAATGGTGGAGAAAATCTGCTAGATGTCAAAAAAAGAATGGGGGATTTTATTTATGATATTGATAAAAAATATTCTGATAAGACAATACTCATTATTTCTCACGACTGGCCACTGTGGATGTTGCAATCAGTATCGCTAGGTTTAGATAACAAAAATATTTTCAAAATAGCCAACAAAGATTTTCTTTTTATAGAAACTGGCGAATTTCGTCATTTTGATTTTGCTCCAATTCCACATAATGATGAATATGTTTTGGATTTGCATCGACCGTACATTGATGAAATAACTTACGAAAAGGATGGCAAATTAATGACCAGAATTCCTGAAGTTTTCGACACATGGTTTGATTCTGGATCAATGCCGTATGCTGTTCCGCACTATCCGTTTGAAAAAAATTCAAGCAAAAAAATGAATCCAGGCAATGGAATTTTTGGATTTTTTGGTAAAAATCGCAAATTTCCAGCTGACTTTATTGCCGAAGGTTTGGATCAAACACGCGGATGGTTTTATACATTGCTGGCTCTAAATACTGCACTTTTTGGAAAATCCCCATACAAAAATGTCGTTGTTAATGGACTTGTTCTTGCAGAAGATGGTCAAAAAATGTCAAAAAGACTAAAAAATTATCCAGAACCTAGTTCACTGTTTAATAAATACGGCGCTGATTCAATGAGGTATTATATGTTGTCTTCCGCAATTGTCGAAGCCGAGCCACTCAGTTTTTCCGAAAAAGGAGTTGATGAAATTTACAAAAAAATAATTGCTCGCTTACTGAATGTTTTGTCTTTTTATGAAATGTACAATGAGACCGATGAATCTTTCAGATCACCAAAATCCTCAGAATCACCCAGATCACCAAATCATCTAGATAGGTGGATTATCGCCAGATTGAATCAGGTTTTGGAGCAAACAACCGACGGCATGGAGAAATATGAATTGAACACTGCATGCAGACCATTTTTTGATTTTGTTGATGATTTATCAACTTGGTATATTCGTCGTTCTCGTGATCGATTCAAAAGTTCTGATGAATCTGACAGAAATTTTGCAATCGCAACGACAAAACATGTTTTGAATGAATTCTCAAAAATAATAGCTCCATTTATGCCATTTACGGCAGAAATGATTTATCAAAAAATAAATAATTTTGATTTTTCTAATTCGGAAAAAAGTGTTCATTTGGAAAATTGGCCAAAATTACAAAAAATTGATGAAAACTTGATAATGCAAATGAGCGAGGTTAGAGAATTTGTCAGTTTGGCACTATTAGCTAGGGACAAAATCGGCATAAAAATCCGTCAGCCATTACAAACTTTGAAAATAAATGCCGATCAAAATAAATTTGATTCAGGATTGATTTTTTTGATAAAAGATGAAGTAAATGTCAAAGAAGTAATTTGTGATGAAAATCTAGCTGATGAAAAAGTTTATCTTGATCCAAATATTTCAGACGAATTGAAACAAGAGGGAATAGTTAGAGAATTGAATCGCTTCATCCAGAGTATTAGAAAAAACAAAAAACTTCTTCCAAATGACAAAATTGTCTTGAATATCGAAACCGATAGTCATGGGCAAAATTTTATTCAGAAATACGAAGAAGAAATTTCTGAATCAGTTCGCGCCGAAAAAATCACTTTTTCAACCTCACCATCCGTCCCAGCCACTCCAACCATCGAAAGCTCCGATAATGTTTTGAAAATAGAAAAATACTCATTCAAAATATCAATTAATTAATTTTTTTCTAATTTTTTTTGTTTAAATGTCATAATTCATGCACCACATTCATAGAACAAAAGCTTTTGTTTTGAGAAATATATCGACAAAGGAATCTGATGCCCAACTAATCCTGTTGACTGCTGAAATGGGAACAATAAGAGCAATCGTTCAAGGTTCAAGAAAAACCGAATCAAAACATCGTCAAACAGTTCAGACTTATTCACTCATCGATGTTGCATTGGTTTCTGGTAGAACAGGCTGGAGAGTTGTAAATGCAAATTTTATTTATAATTTTTTTTATGAAATAAAAAATTTCGAACTCCGAGAAAATATTTGCAAAACCATTAATTTGGTAGATAGACTGATCGCGGGAGAACTAGAGGATGCAAAACTTTTTCTGCTCACAAAAGATTTTATCGATTTCGCAATTTTGAACCAAGAAAAAATAACTCACAAAAAAATACTTTTGTTTGAACTTATTTTTACAGCTAGGATATTGAACATTTTGGGATATTTTGACGAACAAAACTTCAAAAAAAATATTATAGAACCAATTTCACTAGAATTGATCGAATTGCTTCAGTCTGAGGATGAAAAATATATAAAAAATCTAACAATAGAAATCAACAGTTCACTTAGAGACAGCAACTTATAAAAAGTGCTATAATTTATATCAAATGAATTATTTTGATAGACAAAAAACAAACAGAATAGAAAAATTAGAAAAAAAATTGTATTCCAAAACAGAAAAACAAGAATCCGACGATCGTTCGGAATTTGACGAAAGAAAATATTCTCAATTGGATAATGACTGGACTCCTGACGGGGAAGAGCACGAATTGGACAAGGATTATTTTGACGCCAACGAGACTTCCGAAAAACCAAAAAAGGGACTATTTTTTCTAACATTATTGATAGCTGGCATTTTTTTTGTTGGATCTGTTTTGTACGCAACATTTGTTTTTGTTGGAAATCAGAACACTGTAATTTCTGATGAAATAAACATAAATATAATCGGACCGGTTTCTGTCGGTTCGGGAAGCAGGCTCTCATTAGATATTATTGTCCAAAACAATTCAAAAAAAGATTTGGAATCTGTTCATTTGGTAACAAATTATCCTGTCGGAACAAAAACAATAGATTTGAAAGAAGATTTGGTTACTGGTCGAATGGTAATTGGCGATATGCCGGCAGGTTCTGTTTCAAAAAGAACTTTGGATATGGCATTTCTGGGCGAAAGAGATGAAATAAAAAAAATTGATTTGAAAATCGAATACAGATTGTCAGGATCATACGCATTATTTGATAAACCAAAATCATTTGAAATAGTTTTGTCAGAACCACCAATCCAAATTCTTGTTAATGCTTTTGAAAAAGTTTCGTCAGGACAAATAACCGATTTTGACATCAAAATCAGGTCGAATTCCGAGAGAGAAATAGCAGAATTATTATTTGTGGCAGATTATCCGTTTGGTTTTGGTTTTATGAATTCATCTATTCGCCCAAGTTATGGCAATAATGTTTGGCTTTTTAGAGATTTCAAACCAGGTGAAACCAGAGAAATCAAGATAACAGGCCAAATTCAAGCACAAGATAACGAGGAGAGGGCTTTCCGTTTCAATATTGGAACACCTAGTGATATTAATAATGAAGAAATCGGTGTCACATTTAATAATACTCGACATGTTGTTTTTATTGAAAAACCTTTTATCGATTTACAATTAGTAATCAATAATAGTACCGAAAAAATAATTTCTGTAAAAAGCGGCGAATCTTTCAATACAAATGTTTTATTTACAAATAACACAAACGACAAAATAAGGGATATAGAAATTGTTTTGTCATTAGATGGCGCCGTTCTCGACAAATCCGCAACCCAAATTCTGGGAGGATTCTATAGTTCATTTGATAACAAAATAACTTTTAACAAAGATACTTACAATCAATTAGCAGAAGTATTACCTAGACAGCAAGTCAACATAACCAATACATTGAAAACTTTTGATTTGTCTTCAAATAATTTGAATCTAAAAAATCCAGAAATAAAAATCTCAGCAACCGTAAAAGGTCGAAGAGTTAGAGAATCTGGTGCTGATGAATCTATAGAACAACAAAATTTTTATACAATAAAAGTTTTGTCAGATTTGATTTTGGCAGTAGCCAACAATCGCGAAAAAATCAGCGGTATAACTGATTTTGGACCAATTCCACCAAAAGTCGATAACGAAACTTCTTATACAATTACATGGACAGTTGCAAATAGTTCCGCTGATGTCCGTGATGCAAAAGTCGTTGCTAGATTACCAAACTATATGAAATGGAATAATGTTGTCGTTCCAAATGGTGAAAACATAACATATGATGAAACTTCTAGAAGAATTACCTGGAATATTGGAGAAATTTCCGCTGGAGCAGGTTATTCCAGAGCTGCCAGAACTGTGAATTTTCAATTGGTTTTGCGACCAAGCATTAGTCAGCGACAACAAGCTGTCGTATTGTTAGATCAAATGGTTGTAACCGGCTTTGATTTGTTCAATGAAAAATTAATACAGAACGGCGCACCAAACAGTACAACCGTGATTTCTGGTCGTAGCACTTTTGATTCTCATCAATTTGTGGTTGAATAGAGCTTGATATGAAAGAAAACAAAAAAGAAAATAACAAAATGGAAAAAATAATCTCTTTATGCAAGAGACGCGGTTTTATTTATCAGGGATCAGAAATTTATGGTGGTTTGGCTGGAACATGGGATTATGGACCGCTGGGAGTTGCGTTGAGAAACAATATTCGAAATCTGTGGTGGAAGCGTTTTGTTGAAGATCGTGAGGATATGTATGGAATTGACGCTGCAATTCTGATGAATCAAAATGTTTGGAAAGCGTCAGGACACGTGGCTGGTTTTGCTGATCCATTGGTAGAAGATGTAAAAACAAAAAAGCGTTTTCGTGCTGATCATTTACTGGAAGAGGCGGGTGTAGATGTAAAGGGGATGAAACTGCCAGAAATGAATGCAAAAATTCGCGAATTGAAGCTGAAAAGTCCAGATGGCAATGATTTGGGCGAAGCACGACAGTTCAATATGATGTTGCGGACGCATGTCGGCGCAACAGAGGACGATGCGGCAATTTCATATTTGCGCCCAGAAACTGCTGGCGGAATGTTTGTAAATTTCAAAAATATTCTGGATTCTTTTCATCCAAAACTGCCTTTTGGTACAGCACAAATTGGAAAAGCATTTCGAAATGAGATCGCACCTCGCGATTTTACTTTTCGTTCTCGTGAATTTGAACAAATGGAAATAGAATATTTTGTAAATCCACGCGATTGGGAAAAAACTTTTGAGCATTTTGTCGAGCAAGTTCATGAATATACAAAGGACATTGGTCTAGATCAATCAAAAGTTCACGAACTAGAAGTCGCTCCAGAGGATCGCGCTCATTATTCAAAACGCACAATCGATTTTGAGTTTGATTATCCTTTCGGTCGCAAAGAATTGTACGGATTGGCTTATAGAACTGATTTTGATTTGACGGCTCACACCAACGCTAGCAAAGTCGATTTGTCGTATTTTGACGAAGAGTCAAAAGAGCGATTTTTGCCACATGTTATCGAGCCATCTTTCGGACTAGATCGAACAGTTTTGGCAGTATTGTCAGATGCTTATTGCGAAGAAAAAATTGGCGCAAAACCAGTTAGTGTAGAAGGTGAGGGTGGAAGTAATGAGGGCGGCGAAATTGTTGATGGTGGCGAAACTCGCGTTTTTCTCAAATTCTCCCCACCCGTCGCTCCGATCAAAGTTGCAGTTTTTCCTTTACTAAAGAACAAACCTCAATTGGTAGAAAAGGCTCGTGAAATTTACAAGGAACTTCGCACCAAAATCAGTGGCGGAGTAATGTTTGATGATAATGGAAACATTGGCAAGAGATATCGTCGCCAAGACGAAATCGGAACCCCATTCTGCGTAACTGTAGATTTTGAAACTATCGAAAAAGGAAATGGCGTTACAATCAGAAATCGAGACACTGGAGAGCAAGAGAGAATTGCTGAAAAAGATCTCATCCAAACTTTGACAAATGGACTGAAATAGTTTTTCAAGTTTTTAATTTATTAATATTTAATTTTTTACACTACGTTTTTTGAATCCTCCGCAGTCTTTTTTGGTCAAGTGCAACTTGACGAAAAAAGG
>DAOLDC010000016.1:0-14726 GCA_035327525.1 Minisyncoccota bacterium
GAGAGGCTCATAACCTCTAGACCCCGGTGCAAATCCGGGTCCCGCAACAATTTTAAGTTTAAAATCAATTAACATCTTTATTCGTTCCAGGTCCTCATTTTCTTTTTTCGTCAATTTTCAATTGACTAAAAAAGATTGCGGAGGAACTCAAAAGATGTTAGTTGATTCTAAATCTTTTAGCTTATAGAAACCTGTATTTTTGTAGACTTTCGCAGGTCGATTTTGCATGGTTTGCTGAAAGCAAAAAATCGACCGAGCATAGCAAAACTGCTCGCTGGAGCAGTTTATGCGTGTCTACAAAAATACAGGTTTTTATTAACTTTAAATAAAATAGAATTCACTAAAAACTTGCCTATACATTTCTATAGCACGGTCAGCATCATCTTTTGATAAAATATAATTGGAACCTTTGTGAGCGATTCTGTTGCGAATTTTGTGTGCTTCCCAGGCACTATCCAATGTTAGAAAATCACTTTTTTCTACTTTTTTCAATTTATCACCAATACTATCGCCTTTGTAACCCATTTTGTCTAACATTTCCTCCAAGATTATATCAGCCTCAATAATAGCCTGTCGCCAATCATTGACATTGTGAGAATTTATCAGCGTTTGAATATGAGACCAGCGACGATTTTTTGGACTTTCTGTTTTTGGATAATCAGTTCCTGTTGGTAGGCCGGAAATTTCCGACTGACTCGATTCCTCATTATCGGCATTTATATTTGTAGATTTCTCGACTCCACCTTTTTTGTAGTATTCCTGTTCCAATATGTACTGTTTCTTTTTTTCATTTACCCTTTTTAGATCAAAAGATTTCAAAATAATTATTAAAATTAATATAAATATTACTATTGACATCAGAATCAAAAACGGTTTGATCAGATTGTAAGTAATTGGGATTATATGAAATAGCCCAAACATTACAGTCTTGT
This sequence comes from Minisyncoccota bacterium, assembly GCA_035327525.1. Classification (GTDB taxonomy): domain Bacteria; phylum Patescibacteriota; class Minisyncoccia; order Phycocordibacterales; family JAACPR01; genus JAKLEX01. The sequence goes on from DAOLDC010000016.1 coordinate 933, forward strand.
TTGTCAAAGTTCCTCCCCAGACCCAGCCGTCTGGTGCATTTTTGTAATCAACTCGCCACCACTCTTTTTCAAATCGATCTATCGGTCCTGCCAGAATTGTTCCAGTTTCTCTAATGTTCTGTCTTCCAAGAATCTGCCCTGCAGGTTCTGATCTAACTATTACTGTTCCTTTGTTGATTATTTTCTGATTAACAGCCAATTTTCCGGATGGAAAAATAGAACTCAAAAAAGACATTTTGCCATCTATGTTTTCTGATTTTGTATTGTCGGTTGCCTCTTTGAATCTTTCTGGAAAATCTGTTTTTCCTAAAAAAGTTACAATAATAAATAAAAAGAGAACAAATCCGATCATTTGCCATAACAAATCTGGTCCTTTGTCTGTACTATATTTTTTGTCTGCCATATTACTCTATTGTCTCAAATTTTTTGCCAATCTCAAAGAGATATTCTTCACATAAATGTGGTGCAATGATTTGTAATCCAGTTGGTAAATCTTTTTCTTCTCTTTTTACAAATCCATCTGGAATAGAAATAGCTGGTGCACCAACCAAATTTACAAAAACAGTAAAAATATCTGCCAAATACATTTTTAACGGATCGTTCGCTTTTTCGCCAATTTTGAAAGCTGGTGTTGGTGAAGTCGGCATAGCAATTACATCAACTTTTTTTAGGACATCCAAAACTTCCTGAGTAATTATATCTCTAACTTTCCACGCTTGATTATAATATTGGTCTGCATATCCAGCCGACAAAACATATGTTCCCAAAATTATTCTTCGACGAACTTCTTTGCCTAATAATTGTCCGCGAGTTTTGAAATAATCATCAATCAATTTTTGACCTTCTATTTTGCTACCGAATTTGACGCCGTCATATCTGGCCATATTGGATGAAACTTCGGCTGGCATAAGTGTATAATAAACCGCTAGAGAATATTTCAAATTTGGCAAATCAATATCGACAATTTCGTACCCAATTTTTTTTAATTTTTCTAATGATTTTTCAAAATTTTTCAAAACATCATCATCCATTCCTTCTTTCAGATTGGCAAAAGGCACGCCGATTTTTTTTATATTTTTTGATTTTGGAGAATTATTTGATTTTAAAGAATTGTCTGGAGAATTGTCTGGAGAATTTTTTTTGTCATTCGTGGCTGAAACTGTTGTGGAATCCAATTCATCAACACCTTTGATAGCGTCAAAAATTATTTGCGCGTCTTCTACGTTTTTTGCAAAAGGACCAATAACATCCAGTGAACTTCCCATCGCCATCAATCCATATCTAGAAACTGCTCCATATGTCGGCTTTAGGCCCACCACGCCGTTGAAACTGGCCGGTAGACGAATAGAACCACCAGTATCGGATCCCAATGAGGCTAAAACCGTGTCCACGGCGACAGCGGTGGCAGAACCACCAGAAGAACCTCCCGCCACTCTGTCTGTATCATATGCGTTTCTGGTTGGACCGTAAGCAGAATTTTCGGTCGAACCTCCCATAGCGAATTCGTCCATATTTGTTCTGCCGATAATCACAGCACCTTGTTCAATCAGTTTTGAGACTGCGGTCGAAGTATATGTTGCGTGATAATTTTCCAAAATTTTTGATCCAGCAGAAGCGATTTTGCCCTCCACCAAAATATTATCCTTGATAGCAACAGGAATTCCGGTCAGGACTGTTGCCTTGCCTGAATCAATTATTTTTTGAGCACGATCGATTTGTTTTTCTATATCATCATAAAATCCTAAATAAATATTGTATTCTTGATTTTTTGATTTTGCATTTTGCAAAAAATCATCAACCAATTGTTTGACGGTAATTTTCTTTTCGTGCAAAAGTTTTGAGGCTTCTTTGATTGTAAGTTTTTTCAAATTCATTTTTGTAAAATTATAAAATCTTTTTTACTTTTACGTATTCATTTTCTGCATTTGGGACTTCTGCCAGAATTTTTTTGCGATTTTCTATTACGCTTTCGGTGGAATTTTTCGCCAAAACATCTTCGCGGAAAATATTTTTTGTGACGCGAATTTTTCCAGTTGAAAACTTTTCTGAAGGTCCGTTTTCTGAGGTGCTATTTTCTGAAGAACCATTATTAGAGACGGCGCCTTTGATTTGGTCAACATAACTCAGTACAGAATCTATTTCGCCCGCCATTTTGGCAAGTTCATCATCGGACATTTCGATCCTCGCTAGGTCGGCAAATTTTTTGACATCTTGTTTGTTCATCAAAACCATATTATCACGAAATTATCAAAATTAAAATAAATTCAAAAATTCTTTTTCATTAAGAATTTTTACGCCAAGCTGTTGAGCTTTGCTCAATTTTGAGCCAGCAGAATCCCCCGCAACCAAATAATCAGTTTTTGTCGAAACAGAACCAGAAACATTTCCACCGTTTTCGCGAATTTTTTGTTTTGCATCATCACGTGACATATTCATTGTGCCAGTTAGAACAAAAGTTTTGCCAGCGACGGCTGGATTTGCACCTTTTTTTGCACTTTTTGTCAGCGCTTGAATAATTTTTACACTTTCAAGCAAATTTTCTAGCAAATTCAAATTGCTTTTTTTTCTAAACCAATCAAAGATCGATTTTGCGACAACATCGCCAATTCCAGAAATAGAATCAAGTTCAGCAAATTCTGCATCACGAATTTTTTCTATTTTACCGAATTTATTAGCCAACAATTGTGCCGTTTCTTCACCAACATTATCAATTGACAACGAAGCAACAAATCTAGCCAATGATATTTCTCTGGCTGAATTTATTGAATTCAACAAATTATCAACTGATTTTTCGGCCATTCTAGGTAGCGCCAGCAAATCGCCTTTTTCTAGAGTAAATATATCTGCTGGATTTTGGATCAAATTATTTTCTATCAGCAAATCAATTATTTTTGGCCCCAAATGATTGATGTCAAAGCAATTTTTTGAAACAAAATAATACAATTTTCTTTTTTCCATTGCAAAAGAATTTTTGTCAACGCAACGATATGCAACTTGTCCGGGAATTTTTTCTATTCGCCCATCTCCGCCACATTCAGGAATTTTTTGTGGAAAAAGAAATGGTTTTGTATTTTGTGGACGCAAATCTGTCAAAACTTTTACAACTTGTGGAATTACATCGCCCGCTTTCTGCAATATAACAGTGTCGCCAACTCTGACATCTAATCTTTTTATTTCATCTTCATTATGTAAAGTCGCGCGAGAAACAATCGATCCTGCAACAGAAACAGGTTTCAAATGTGCAACCGGTGTAACAACGCCAGTTCTACCGACCTGAAAAGCGATTTTTTCGACAATTGTTGTAACTTGTTCAGCTGGAAATTTGAAAGCGATCGCAAATCTGGGCGCCTTGCCTGTATAACCCAGCAAATTCTGCTGATTTCTCGAATTAACTTTTATTACAATTCCGTCAATTTGATAATTCTCCTTGTCTTTTTTGTGTTGCCATTCCTTCCAAAAAGAAATTATTTCGTCGGCATTTTTGCAAAGTTTGAAATTTTTATTTATTTTGAATCCGAGAGATTCTATTTTTTCTAATTCAGCAATTTGGGTTTGTGGCAAATCATCGCTTTTTGCAATATCGTAAATAAAAACTGCCAAATTTCGTTCAGCAACTATTTTTGGATCCAACTGCCTAATTGTTCCTGCTGCCAAATTTCTAGGATTTGAATAAACTTCTTCACCGTTTTTTTCTAATTTTTTGTTTATTTTTTCAAAATCTTTTTTTGAAAGATAAATTTCACCTTCTACTATTATATTTTCTGGATTTGATAATTTGAGAGGAACTGATTGAATTGTCCTGACATTTTCGGTAACATTTTCACCGATTTTTCCATCGCCTCTTGTCGCTGCAGTTTTGAGAATTCCTTTTTCATATTCCAAAACAATTTTTAACCCATCTATTTTGAGCTCGCAATCATATTCTACTGTTGGATTTTTTTCTCCAGATTTCGTCAACATTCTCCTGACCCTATCATCAAATTGCATTACTTCATCAATAGAAAAAATATCATTAAAAGACCATTGTGCTACTTTGTGAGCAACTTTTTCAAATTTATCCAGAGGTTTTCCGGCTACTCGCTGTGACGGAGAATCGGGCGTAATCAAATCGGGAAATTCTGCCTCGATATCGTCTAGCTCTTTCTTTAGAGAATCCAGCGCCGTGTCACTAATTTCTGGTCGATCCAAAACATGATACAAATATCTATGATGTTCAATTACATCACGAAGTTTTTTCAAACGCTTTATTGCATCGTTTTTTTTCATTATAAATAGATTTTAAACTTTAAATTTGAACACGCAAGCCTCTCTCGATTCGACGTGGATTATTCTCGTCGCAAGTGTTATAGCCATATGAATCAATGACGGTCGATACTCTTGCTTGCGCCCCGCCGACAATATTTTTTGTAACAACGACATAGGCGCAATATGGCAAATCAACGCCCTCAGTTTCGGAAAAATCTAGCCAAAAAGTAGTTACGCCATTGCCGTCGTTCATGTATTTTTTGTCTTCACCAATTCCATCGTACAGATTGATGCCGGCGCAATTTACATATTGCTCATTGGTAGGACTTATACCAGAATATCCACCACCTGCTGGTGGAAAAATTTGCCGGATGACACCATCAGTATCATCTTCATCAAGAACAAAATATTGATTCAAATCCCAATAGATTGCACACTCTATTCCAGTATTTGAAGCATAAAAAGCATATTGTGATTCTCTGGCTGAACCAGAAATAATAATTTGTTTGATGGCCAAATTGATAATAGTAGAACCGACCGCCAGAATAAGTACGGATACCAAAACCGCAAACAATAGAGTGAAGCCTTCTTTTTTATTTTCTTTATTATTTTTTGATTTATCTTTTATCATAAAAATTGATCATTTTCTCAATCACCTTCTCAATCGTCGTCCTGTTCGTTCAGGTTTTCAAAAGTATTAAACCATTCAAAAATATTTTCTTGAACAATTATTTCTCTGGTTTGATCTGGATAACCATGCAATGTCCATCCGACAGTAACAATTATTGATATTTCGACCGCATTATCATCGGGGCCATCATCTGGCGATATTTTCTGTGTTTCAATTTTGCGATAAAAGTTTGAGTCATTTTCACCAATAAAGCCGAATTGATTTGCGGAATTTATTTTCAGAGGATTTTGCATTGAACATCCAATTTCACTTTGTTGGCCTGTACATGACTTAACATTGTTAGAAGCCTGTGTTGTATCAATTGTACATCCCGGATTACCATTACATGCTTCCAAACCATCTAGCCAACCATCATCAAATGTCGGATCTTCAAAGCTTTTTATAAAATTATTATCACGAAGATTTTTTATATATTCGATTGCATCTTGGGCAAGATAAAAAGCGGTTGTTTGATCTCTGGACAGATATGCGGCGCGCAAACCGCTCTGAGCAATTGCCATCGGGCCAGTAATCGATATTAACAGAATAAATATTGCGACTAGCGTCTCAACCATTGTGAAACCACTTTTTGTGGAAGGAGAAAAAACTTTTGATGCGGTGTTCTCGGGATTTTCGATTTTTTCGGCGACTTTGACATTTTCGGAAATTTTGTAATTTATTTTTTTGTTTTCTGTTTTTTTCATTTTTTAATTTGCAAAATTATCAGCAAAATTTATCGTTCGCGGAGTAACTGTTGTTTGTATATTATAATCGGAACTTATATTCGGACCAACTCGCGCAACACCAGAAACGTTCATTAGAAATCTGGGCTGGCTATAACTTTGTCCTGAAAAAACCGCCGGTATCGCAGTCAAAGAAAAATTATCAATTTCTGTCTGCGTCGAAGTCATTTGAATACATTGTTCGGTTTGACCAGAACTAGTACATCTCTGTATAGCTTGTCCAACATGAACATATCTGACAAAATCACCTCTCTGATCTCTAAAAGTATATTCTCCATTTGAAACAGTCACTTTTGTAGCAGTTTTGATTGTTCTAGTCATACTTTCTAACGCAAAATTCAAATCTGTCATAACAGTCGTCAATGATTGCGATTTTCTATTGACATCAATTGTTGTGATAATACTTGAAACAGAAATAACAATCACGATTGTAAAAAGTGCAATAGAAACCAACATTTCTATCAAAGTAAATCCCGCATTGTCAGAAAAGTTTTTGCCAGCACGCTGTTGTATTTTTTTATTTTTTTGTAAAAATTTATTTTTCATTGATTGTTTATGAATTCAACAGAAATCTGACCGGTACTTTTTACAATTACGGCTCGCTGTGAACCGGCTGTAGATTTCATCACAATACCGGCGTTGTATGGGCCTTCAATTGGGACCTCAGCAAAAACCGGATCATCAGTAGTCATAAAAGCATCAGTGTATGGTCTAGCAAAAGTAATTGCTAAATCATCTATTTCCGAATCGTTACATTCGCCAGTTTCCAAATTGACAGGATCGTCTGCGGCGTTAGAAATACATAATTTGTCTATCGAAATTCCTAATGTCAAAGTAGAAATCTGTCGACATTCGCCAGTACAAGATGACACGCTACATGGTAAATATGATGTGCCGCCAGTGTCACCATCGCATCTATTATCTCCGCTTACGACTTTTATGCCAGAATCATCTGTTACATTATTATTAACAGGATAAAAATCGGCAAAAGAAACAAAACTTCTGTCACCACCACTTTGGCCTGTATTGAAATAAACACCATATCTAGTATCAAAAGCATCTCTAACACCATCTCCGCTATTATCACCAGAAGCTCTAGTTCCAAGAGAAAAAACCTGCGCTTGACGAATTTCTAATGCCACCTCATAGGCCAGGTTGGACATGATGACGTTTTTGTTAAAATTTCCATAATTAAAAATCACAACAGAAGTCAAAATTCCAAAAATTCCAATGACTAGCAACATTTCCAATAAAGTAAAGCCGCGATTTTGATAATAATTTAATCTATTTTTATTTTTTGTTTGAATTTTCACAGTTTAAAAAAATAAACCTATTCCAATTACATCAATTCTCAAGAAAAATTCTATAATTGTTCCAATAATCAGAAACGGCGCAAATGGAACCTCAGTCTTCATTGTAATGTGTTTTGGCATTATCTTCAATCTATCTATCAACAAAAGTGCGACTGCCACCACAGCTCCAATCCAAAATGCCAAAATTATCGCCGATAATCCATAGACAAATCCCAGATACCAGCCGATTCCCAGAGCCAATTTGCCATCGCCCAGTCCTATCCATCGACCATCGGAAATTTTCCACAATAGATAGAATGGGACAAACATAATCAATCCAGAAAACAAATTGAGGAATGAGATTGTAGAATAAGTCATATTCAAAGGATTCATGATCAATGTCTGCAAAAAAGCCATAATTGCAAAAGTGTAAGAAAGTCCGTCAGGAATAATTTTGTGATGAATATCATAAACAAAAATCACCATCAGAATGGCAAAAATAATCGCGTTCCAAACAAATGACATTACAACCAAATTCATAGAAAACCAAAAAGGCAATGTGCTATATAATAGTGCAACAAATAACAATCCCATTCCTAATTCGACCAATGGATATTGTACAGAAATTTTTGTGCCACATTGACGGCATCTACCCTTCTGCCACAACCAGCTGATTATTGGGATCAGTTCGCTGGCGGACAATTTGTGACCACAAATCATACATCCCGATCTGCCACCAATAGTTCTACCAGTGTTATATCGCAAAATCACAACATTCAAAAAACTACCAATGATTGTTCCTAATATAAAGACAAATAAAAATGAAATAAACATTATCAGTTAATTATAGCAGAAAAAATCATTTGGATAAAATGTAATTAAATATTATTTAAAATATTTATTACAAAAACAAAACCACCGAATCGTCGGTGGTTTTGTTTTTTAAATTAGTAAATAAATTACTAATTATCGTATTTATTCTTCTTATTATTCAGCTACACAAATATGATTATCATCATCATCTGAGCCAATCACGCCATCTCCAGAGAATCCTGTTCCGTCTACACAAAATGATCCAGTAGTAAGCATGACTGATGCTGCCCAATTAGCATCATCCTCACACGATGCAGATTCACCATCAGATGAATTCGATGTGGCGTTAGCAAGTATTCTTAATACTCCAGGATCGTCACATAATCCATTGTAAGAAGCACCATTTGCCTTTATTTCCATTTCAGCTCTCAATCCTGACAATGCTGCTTTTGCCGCTGCATCCTTTCCTCTGCTTCGGGCAGTGTTTAGGCTGGCCAAAACAACTGATGACAAAATACCGATGATCGCAATAACGACCAACAATTCAATCAATGTAAAACCTTGTTTTCTATTCATAATAATTAATTATTTTTAAGTTAATTTTTTTCTAAAATCTTTTCGAAAAGACTTGAACTTATAGATCAAAAAAATCTATAAAAGCTCCATAATATTATAATGCTTCTAGCAAAACACCACAAGTCCGACAATGCAGGATATCCACATGTGGGAAATTTTGCCCAACAATCTGAGTCACGCGACCACCGTCTGTCTATTATCATTCGTCTATTACCATTCAGCGATTACTGTTCTTCAACCGCTTTTTTGGCCAGCTCTATTGCACCGGCTCTGTCAGTAACATTACATAGAAATCCTCTCAAGTGGCAGAAATTTGCTGTTTTTACTCCGGAGGCTTTTGCCATTTCCTGACCTCTCTTTCCACGCCAATTCTCGGGAAAAGGTTTCCTCATTGTAAGAGAATTTGGTACAACAGGAACTGCCCTGACAGCATAATCCGAACCGTATTTTGGGTGAACAACATATAATGGTTCTGGTTTTTTGCACAAAAAATTTGGCCAGGAAAGTGGTTTGTCCAAAACTATAATTCTTTTGTCGGTGGTTTCATTATAAATTTTCTCAACTTCATGAGTATCTTGAATTGTTAATTTTGTTTTTTTGATTATTCTTTCCAAAAATTTTCTAGCGACAGAAACAGCGTCCATAAAAAAATCCATACTTTCGTCGTCATCATCTGCTTTCTCGGTTCTAATCGGATTTAATAATTTCAAAAAATCATCAAATGTAAAATTTCTAACACCTTTCAATGATTCAAAAGCTTCGTATCCATTATCAACAGAATCTACAGATTGAATCATTTCTGCATCTATCAGATCTGCGACTTCTTTTGAATCGCAAATTTTTTCGCCATAATTTTTCCAAACCAATCCAAATGCAGAATAAGGAACGCCGTTTTCTCTATTACCCGCCCCACCTTCTTGATGATGATCGAATCTGTTTGTCTCTGGATCATAAATTCCACCGGTATCGACAACAATATCTGCCGATTTTATAAGTAATTCATCACGACTACGAATTATTTCTATTGGCTCACCGATTTTTTCAAAATAAATTTGGAATGCTGCGATAGAAAAACAATCATCGGCATGAAATCGGCCGTTGTGAGTCAAAATCTTGTGCGGTGAATTTTTGTGCATCGGGCTTTTTGGTGGTGAATTTTTCTGAGGTGAATTTTTTTCTGTTTGTTTTTTCATTTTTTTAATAATCATTTCAAAATATTCAATCTAATTTGTCGCAGAATTACACCGAGAGAAACAATAATCAGCACAAATCGTAGCGGTCCACCGATATATGGAACAAATTGTAACAATGTCAAAAAAATCACTCCGATTGTCGCACTTTGAAAATCAACGGATTTTGTAATATCTTTTTTGAAAATTCTCATCAGCCAAATTCCCAAAATTATTCCGGAAACTGCTGGAGAAATTATAATAATAAACACCAGCGCCAGTAATAACAAAAATCCTATTGGCAGACCAACCAGACTCACAATCAATAATGCGATAATTATTGGAGCAAAGAATAGTGCCAATATTCCAACAAGAAAACTTTTTCCAAAAGAATTGAGCGCCAAATCCGTAACAGATTGTGTAAAAACTTTGAAAACATAAATCAGAACAAAAGAAATTATCAAAGTTGTAATAAATCGCAACAAGAACCAAAAACTCAAAAAGCTCAGTATTGCTTTTTTGACAATTCCCATTTCACGAAATGAATTTATTTCGTTAAAACTGACTTTGCCAGAAATTATAGCGTCTTGCTCTATATAAAATTTCTGTGGTGCATAATAATAAAAATCTCCACTGATGTCTGAGTCTCTATAAATTTTTAGGCTTTGTGTTGTTATTTCTGTTTTTCCTGAAATTACAGAATTCAAACTGACATTACCGGAAATAATTTTTAGCTTTTCGGTTATGGTATTTTTTATATTTGATCTGCCACCAACTACAAAAATTTCTTTATTAACTTGTGCGGATTCTGCTATTTCAACAATTGCACCAAGTACCAAAACATCTCCACCAACGATTCCGGAAATTTTGACCTCTCCACCAAAAATCCTCAAATCACCATCAACATTTCCAGAAAAATCTATTTTTCCGCCCATCAAAAAAATGTCGCCAGAAACATTCGACTTGATAGAAACTTCGCCACCAAAAACGACCAGATCTCCATCAACATCTGATTCGACAAAAACATTGCCTCCGCCGATATATAGATTTTCCTCGAATTTTTTTTGATCAGAAAGAGAAATGTCCAAATTAGTCATTATTTGAGCCGCATTTGCAAAAAAAGGTGCAAAAAATAGCATTGCAAAAAAGACAAAAAATGAAACTTTTATCAATCGCATATTCATATATATAAAATAGCACAAAACCGCCCGCAAAAAAAGTATAGTAGTAACAATCCCTAAATTATCTAGTTTTTCCTGATCCAGCCGTCAGACAGATATTGATCTAATTTTTTGAATTTTATTTCTATTTCTTTACCGTCTTTTGTCAAAATCACTTTGTCATTTCTACCGACTTTTTCTGCTGTAACTATTGCGCCTGATTTCGGACCAGAATTTTCGTTTCCAGTATTCATTTGTGCCAATTTTACACTTTGTTTCAGTTTTTCTTCTGCTTTTAGAAATGCTCCAGCATCAACATTTGGCAGTAATCTGATGACTTGTTCATAAATAGCTTCTTTCAAATCTCGGAATAATCTGAGTGCTTCTTTTTTGTATTCAACTAGCGGATCTCTCTGTCCATAGGCGCGTAGGTTCACGCTGGACCTGGTGTAGTCCATTGTTTCCAAGTGATCAATCCAAAAAGTATCAGCGCTTTGCAATAATAATCTACGAATTACTTTGTAAAATTCTTCTTCTCCAAGCGCTAATTTTTTTTCTTCTATTATTTTTGCAATTGCTTCCCCGCCCCTCTGTATTATTTCAGAAATTTCTTGTTCTAATGTATCTTTGTCTAATAGTAAAATTTTTCGGCGTTTTTCATAAATAGAATTTCTCTGAGTGTTCAAGACGCTATCAAATTCCAAAATATGTTTTCTGGCATCAAAATGAAAACCTTCAATTTTTGTTTGAGCATTCTCTAGCGATCTAGTTATCATTCGGTTCTGAATCGGTTCATCCTCTGGCAATCCTAATTTTGCCATCATTCCCTTGAGCGTCGGTGATGCAAAAATTCTCATCAATGAATCGTCCAAGCAAACAAAAAATTGAGTTTCTCCCGGATCTCCCTGTCGTCCAGAACGACCTCTCAGCTGATTATCAATTCTACGAGCCTCATGTCTCTCAGTACCAATCACAAAAAGTCCACCCAAAGATCTGATTTCATCAGCTGTCTCTTTTGTAAAAGGTTCTCCACCAAGTTTGATGTCGACACCACGACCTGCCATGTTTGTGGCGATAGTAACTGCACCTTTTCTACCAGCCTGAGCAACTATTTCGGCTTCTCTTTCGTGATTTTTTGCATTCAAAATCTGATGTGGAATTCCATTTTTTGTGAGAAATGCAGAAATTATTTCGTTTTTTTCTATTGAAACTGTACCAACTAGGATGGGCTGACCTTTTTCGTGAATTTCTTTTATTTTTTTTGTCAAAGCTAGCATTTTGCCGTTTTCTGTCTGATATATCAAATCATCATGATCAATTCTAGCGACAGGTTTGTTTGTCGGAATTGAAATTGTTTCTAATCTATAAACTTTAAAAAATTCTTCTGAGGAGGTTTTTGCGGTTCCCGTCATTCCAGAAAGTTTTTTGTACATTCTAAAATAATTTTGGTATGTAATAGAAGCAAAAGTTCTAGATTCCTGACCTGTTTGTAATCCTTCCTTTGCCTCGATTGCCTGATGCAATCCTTCTGACCAACGACGGCTAGGTTGCATTCGACCAGTAAATTCATCGACTATCACTATTTGACCATCTTTGACAACATAATCCTTGTCTTTGTGAAAAAGAGATTCTGCTCGAACAGCAGTTTCCAAATGGTGAACATATTTTACACCTTTTTCTGTGTAAATATTATCAACGCCCAATATTTTTTCTGTTTTTTCTATTCCGTTTTCGGTCAAACTAATTGCTTTTAGTTTTTCATCAACAGTATAATCTTCTTCTCTAACTAATTTTTTTGAAATTCCAGCAAAAATTTCGTAAAGATTCTCTGCGTCAGTAGACGGTGCAGAAATAATCAATGGTGTTCTGGCTTCATCTATCAATATCGAGTCAATTTCGTCAACAATTGCAAAATTGTGACCGCGCTGACGAAGTCTTTTTGGATCGTATTCTATATTGTCACGCAAATAGTCAAAACCGAATTCACTGTTTGTACCATAAGTTATATCAGCAGAATATGCTTCACTACGAGTTATTGGTCGCAAATAATCATAAACAATGTGAAATCCACCAGTCTTGTCACGAACTTTGTCTTTTTCTGTATCAGTATGTGACTGATCATACATATATGAAGCATCCTGATTAATAACAGAAACAGTTAGACCTAATGCGTCATAAATTTGTCCCATCCACGCAACATCTCTACGAGCTAGGAAATCGTTGACAGTAATGACGTGAACTCCTTTTCCAGAAATGGCGTTGAGGTATGCAGGCAATGTTGCTACTAGAGTTTTTCCCTCTCCTGTTCTCATCTCTGCAATATTACCGTCATGAATTACCATTCCCCCAAGCATTTGAACATCGTAGTGGCGTTCACCGAGAGTTCGTTTGCTTGCTTCGCGAACAGTTGCAAAAGCTTCCGGCAAAATATCTTCTAGAGTTTTGCCTTGGGATAATAATTCTCTAAAATAATTGGTTTTTGATTTCAATTCATCATTTGATAATTTTGAAATATCGGATTCAAGAGAATTAGCCAAAAATACTATAGGTTCGTACTTTTTTAATAAACGCTTATTTTCATCACCAAAAAATTTACTTAAAAATGACATAGTATCGATACTATCATAAAAACAAAAAGCCCTCAATTTTATTAAGGACTTTGTGTTTTATAAAAATCAAGCTTTTGACTATCGTCTTTTGCTAGACTTTTTTGCAGATTTCTTTGCTGATTTCTTTGAAGCCTTTTTTGTAGATTTCTTTGCAGCTTTTTTAGATGACTTCTTTACAGCTTTTTTTGTTTTTTTTGCAGCCATTGTTTTTTGTTAACTAATAATCAGGAATTGTTTTCCCTACTTAATTATCGCAACAATAAAAAAAGAGAAAAGACTTTTTTAAAAAAATATGTGGATAACTTTTTTCAAAAAAATATAAAAACTTTTTTCAAAAAAATTTTAAAAAATAAAAGAAATAAAAAAATGAAAAAAATAAATAAAAAATAAACGCGAGATGAAAATAAAAAAAAATTTCAACCAAATTAATGATTGAAATCTTTTTTTTATAATTCCGTCCTCTGGCGGTCAGTGGGCGCTAGCTCCAACGAATATCTATTTGTGAGTGCGATGCACT
>DAOLDC010000017.1:0-12402 GCA_035327525.1 Minisyncoccota bacterium
TAGACCCAGCAAATCATCCCAAAATTGTGGCGGTGAAGAAATACCCTCATTATTCAAAATTGTTCTATTCCAATAGAAAACAAGCGGGTCAATAGTCAAAGGAAAACCCAAAATACCGTTTTCTCTTAACAAAATTTCTCCAGATTCGATAAAATTATCTTTGAACGTTTTCTGAGTATAAAATTTGTAGTCGATTAGAAATAATTTGTTCTCATGTTTTATTAACAAATCATCACTCATAATCACGGCATCCGGACCAGATCCAGATGCTAATGCCTCAACTAGAACTGCCTCAAATTGATCCGGGCTTATTTCTCTATAATTAACAAAAAGACTATCTCTTTCCAATTCATTAATTCTTTTTTGAAATTCATTAAAAACATCCGCTGAAATTGTACCCCAAACATCTATTGGAATTTTTGACTGACTAGCACTACCTCTTTGCATTGAAAAAACAATAACTGAACCAACAATAATAACAATTGCGATTGCAAAAACTGCTATTTGAAATGGTGACATTTTTTCGCTCATGTTGTTTTAAAAATCATTCCATAATGATGATCTCCGGCCTCTATATTGCGATCAAAAACAAAACCGCCGTCTTCAAACATTGTTCTGGCAACATCTGATTTGATGATATTTTCTGGTTTAGGTCCAAGTCCGCCAAATGAATCTGACCATTCAACTAATAGTAGTTTTCCTGATTTTTTGTTTATAATTCTATGGACTTCAATCATAAAACTTTCTATTTTTTCTAGTTGAAACATAACATTTGCAACAACAACTCTATCGACAGAGTGGTCGCGTAGTTTTGTTCCGCCAACCTCATCCAAATCTCCCCAAATAAATTTTATGTTTTTTATTCCCCTGTTTTCTGATTCTAATTTTAGTTTATCCAAAAGAGTTTTTTGCACATCAACAGCATAAACTGTTCCGCTTGGACCAATAGCCTCAGATAATGCAAAAGAGTAAAAACCGGTTCCACAACCCAAGTCTGCCACAGACATTCCTGGATCAATATGAAATTGTTCTATGTTTTTGTTTGGATCTGAAAACACTTTATTTAATTATACATCAAAAATTTTAAAATGTAACAAGTGATGCAATGTGATCAGCGTCACGTAATTTCATAACTCTTACACCCTGAGTTTGTCTACCCAAAATCGGAATTTCGTCAATATCGATTCGAATTACCTGACCTTTTTTAGACATTGCTACAACCTCGTCAGTATTTTCGGTAACAATCGCCGCGGAAATAATTTTGCCAATTTTGTCAGTGACCTTTGCGGTTTTTATACCAGAACCTCCTCTTTTTTGAACTTTATACTCATCCAGTGGTGTTTGCTTGCCGTAGCCGTTTGCCGAAAAAACCATTAGATTATCATTTTTGTATTCCTTTTTGACGGTTAGTGAGCAAACAACAGAATCTTTTGAAATATTAATTCCCCTGACACCTGCGGCTCCGCGCCCCATTTCTCTAATATCTGATTCCTTGAATCTGATTGATTGACCGTTTGTTGTTACAACAACAACATCATCGCTTTTTGCTACAAAGTGAGCGGAAACTAGCTTGTCAGAATCTTTTAGCTTAATGGCGATTATTCCGTTTCGACGAACATCATGGAAACTTTCGGCGGCGACTTTTTTTACAATACCATTCTCTGTCATTAACATTACTGATAATTCGTTTGTCTTTTTTAGTTCACTAGACATTGCCAAAACAGAAGTAATTGATTCATCTGCACTGATTGATAAAAAGTTAGCGATTGATTTGCCTTTTGTGGCCTTTCTTCCTTCTGGAATATCATACATTTTTATTTGATATACCTTTCCTTTGTTGGTAAAAAATAGCAAATCACTATGAGTATTTGTGTAAATTAGTTTACTTACAAAATCCTCTTCTTTTGTATCCAAATCAATAACACCGACTCCGCCTCGACGTTGTTTTTTGTATTCGTCTGGATTTGTTCTTTTTATGTAGCCACCATTTGTCAAAACCAAAACACTTTCTTCGTCTGGAATTATATCTTCAATGGAAATATTTTTTACTCCGCCAGGAATTATTTTTGTTCGACGATCATCGGAATATTTATTTCTGATATCAATCAATTCTTTTTTGATTAAATTCCTCATTTTTGTATTACTTTTCAGTAATTCTTCCAATTCAGATATAAATTTTTGAAGTTGTAACAATTCATCTTCTATTTTTTTTCTTTCAAGACCGGCCAGTTTTTGCAATTTCATTTCCAGAATTGCTGTTGCTTGTAATTCACTAAATTTGAATCTTTTCATCAAATTCAAATGTGCAACGACTGTATCTTTTGATGCTTTTATAATTTTTATTATTTCATCAATATGATCTAGCGCTTTTTTCAAACCAAGCAGAATATGCTCTCTGGCTTTTGCTTTACTTAATTCAAATTTTGTCCTTCTGGTTACAATTTCAAAGCGATGCTTTACAAACTGCTCTAATATTGATTTTAGACCCAGTGTTTGTGGAACACCGTCAACCAGTGCCACCATATTATAATGAAAAGTTTCTTCAAGTTGGGTGTGTTTATAAATATAATTCAAAATACTTTGAGGATGTGCTGATGACTTGATATCAATTACAATTCTAATTTCATCAGTTGATTCATCACGTAAACCTTTTATACCATCAACTTTTTTTTGTGAATGTAATTCTGCTATTTTTATTATCAAATCTGATTTGTTAACACGAAAAGGAATAGATGTTATTACAATTTGACTCATCCCGGAACTATCTTCAATTATTTCCGCCTCACCCCTAGTAACAACTCCACCACGTCCGGATGCATATGCTGCGTGAATGCTTTTTTTATCAAATGCTAATCCACCAGTAGGAAAATCTGGCCCTTTTACAAACTGTAACAAATCTTCTGTATTTGATTTTGGATTATCTATCAGCTGAACTGTTGCATCAATTATCTCTCCAATATTGTGTGGTGGAATATTTGATGCCATACCAACTGCGATTCCTAATGTACCATTCAGTAATAAATTTGGGACGGTAGCCGGTAATACTGTTGGTTCTTTTTTTGTAGAATCAAAGTTTCCGCGAAAATTGACGGTGTCTTTTTCTAGATCTATCATTAGTTCTGCTGACAGTTTGCTCATTTTTGCCTCAGTATAACGATACGCAGCTGGTGGATCTCCGTCGATTGAACCAAAGTTACCCTGTCCCAAAACAAGTGGATATCTAATAGAAAAAGGTTGAGCCAATTTGACCATTGCATCATAAACAGATGCATCTCCATGTGGGTGATAATTACCAATAACATCTCCAACGACAGTAGCTGACTTTTTGAATTTTGCGGTCGGATTCAAATTCATTCTATTCATCGAAAAAAGAATTCTGCGATGAACCGGCTTCAAACCATCCCGAACATCTGGCAATGCGCGTTCGGTAATTACAGACATTGCATAATCCAGGTATGATTTTTTCATCTCATCACTAATTGGAGATTTGACTACCTGAGATGCAATGATTGGTGGATTTTCTGAACCAGTATTTTTTTTATTATTTTCTGAATTTTTTTTGCTCATTTTTGTTCTTAATTATTAAAAATACTCTTGAAACTATCCATCATCGTCTTTGCTGGTGAATTTTGGTTATCTGATTTTACCATATTATTAAACGAATAAAAAGTACCGAAAATCCAAACAATTGCAATTACTAGTGTAATAAAAAAAGCAAACAAGAAAGAAATAGATCTTTTTTCTGAATCACTTTTTTGACGAACTTTTTCTAAATATTCAAAAAATCCCATAATTATTTCAGTAAAATAACATCACTCTCTCGACCATCCAAATCTTTCTTTTTTACAACAAGTTTGTCGATTGACTTGACCGAATCCTCTCCGGCTTCTTTCAAAAATCTTTTTAGGGCGTCTTTTTGTCCGACATCACCATAATGAATTGGAATAATGATTTTTGGCTCCCTTTTTGCTGCAAAATTGTATGCATCTTCTGCTTCCAAGACACCATCACCACCAATTGGCACAAAAATTATATCAACTACACCCATTTCTTCTTTTATTTCTCCAGGAATATCTGTTTCTGATATACCGCCCATGAATGCGATATTGATACCGTCGATTTGTATTGTATATACAGTATTAATCTGTTCGATTCCTCCATAATTAGTTTTTGTTGGAAAACCTCTAATAAAAAAATCCTTTACCTCATATTCTCCTGGACCACTTATAACAAACGGAACTTGCTCACTACGCGTAGCATTTTCGTGACCGTTTAGATCGGGATGATTGGCGGTAATTAATACAATATCTGAACCAAAACTTGTTCCAGAAAATTTTGATTTTTTTGATGGCGGATTTATTGCCAGGGTTATATTGCCTTGATTAATTTTTACAAATTCAACATTGTCATAAGTTATTACCATATGGAAAATTATTATATCAAATATATTTTAAAATACTATTTTACTTTTTGTGAAAAATATGTTTATAATATTTATCAGTTCATTTATTATTAACACCAAAGACTTTTAGTAACCCTGTTGGCAATTACCGTCTGGCATGATTATTCAGAAAATAACCAACAAATCTAACTGTCTTTTATACAAAATGACAACAAAACAAATTAACACTCAAGATGAGAAGGTATTAGATTTTATAAATAATTTACCAGTTCCACCACAGGTTGGTGACTTGGTAGAAGGACCAATAGTAGCAATGGGCAAGGCTGCTGTATATATTGATCTGCATCCATTTGGAACAGGAATAATAATGGGTCGGGAGTACATAATTGCACGAGACATGATCAGAAAAGTTCATGTTGGTGATACGGTTAGTGCAAAAGTCGCCGATCTAAAAAACGATGATGGCTACATAGAGCTTTCCCTAAAGGAAGCAAAACAGGCACTAATTTGGAACGAGGTAGAACAAGCAATAAAGGACAAAACGACTTTGGAATTACCGGTTCAGGATGCCAACAAAGGTGGTCTGTTGATGTCGTGGCAAGGTTTGCAGGGATTTTTGCCAGCATCACAACTAAAACCAGAAAACTATCCACGAGTTATGGACGGTGACAAGGTCAAAATTTTAGAAGAACTAAAAAAACTTATTGGCCAAAAATTAGATGTCATAATAATTGGTGCAACATCAAATGATGGAAAATTAGTATTCTCAGAAAAAGGTTCGTCATCAGAAAAACTAGAAAATACAAAAACATCACAGGCAAATAGTGAAAAATACAAAGTTGGTGAAGTAATTGAGGGAGAAGTGACTGGCGTTGTTGATTTTGGAATATTTGTAAAAGTAAACGACAATCTAGAAGGATTGGTTCATATCTCAGAAATAGATTGGTCTCTTGTTGAAAATCCAAGATCACATGTAACAGTTGGTGAAAAAATAAAAGTAAAAGTTATAGATGTAAAAGATGGAAAAGTCTCACTATCAATAAAGGCTCTAAAAGAAAATCCTTGGTCTGAAGCTGCAAACAAATACAAAAAAGGTATGATTGTCAAAGGTGTAGTAATAAAGCATAACAAGCATGGTGCATTAGCATCTATTGAAGAGGGTGTAGCTGGACTAGTTCATATATCAGAATTTGCTGATAATGCAGAATTGAGAGAAAAACTTGAATTAGGAAAAGTTTATGATTTCAAAATAACTCTATTTGAAGCAAAAGAACAAAAAATGACTCTTTCAACAAAAATCTAGTTGAAGTGATTCATCGCCAAAACATAACCTTCGGAAACAATCGACTCTAACGAGTCGATTGTTTTCTTATTAATCTTTTTAACAAGATCAGAATCTCTTTTACCAAATTTTCCAAGAACGTGTTTTACCACATCCCTGTCCCCTTTTGGTTTTTTTATTTTTCCTGAGGCGGTTACTGGAGATATGCCGATTTTTATTCTTGGAAATTCTGTCGTTTTTATTGATTTAATTACAGACTCAACACCACGATGTCCACCACTACTTCTGTTAAAAACAATTTTTTGTGTTCCAAAACCCATATCCAAATCATCATGCACAACAACCAAATCAAGTGCTTTTTTCTTGCTTGTAATAAATTTTTTCAAGGAAAGACCTGATTTGTTCATATAAGTGTCTGGCAAAATCAACATTACTTTTTCTTTACCTATTTTTCCTTCACTTATAGAAGCACAAATTTTTTTGTTGTATTCAAATTCTGAAAAATCAAATTTTCTACCAAAAGACACAACAATATCTCTACCAATATTGTGTCGTGTTCCAACATATTCATCGCTTGGATTACCAAGTCCAACTATAAATTTCATATTTACTTATTATTAATTTAAAAATTGCTTGTGTCAAATGCTTTTTTGGATTAGAATGGTGGATAAACATGTTCAAAAAAGAAGATTTAAAAGAATTTATAATTTTTGTTTTTATAACAATAGCAATATTTGCACCAATAAGGCTGTTTGTTGCGAAACCTTTTATTGTCAGCGGAGCATCAATGTACCCAACTTTTGAAACTGGCCAATATCTGATTGTGGACAAAATTTCCTACAAATTAAAAAAACCAGAACGAGGTGATGTTGTAATTTTCCGATATCCAGCAGATCCAAGTAAATTTTTTATAAAAAGAATAATCGGTTTGCCTGGTGAAAAAATAGAAATTGATGGAAAAAATGTTTCTATAAAAACAATGGATGATAATGTTGTGGTTCTGGATGAACCATACATAGAAATGTTTAGAGACAGTTTTTTGTCTACAGAATTGAAAGATACTGAATATTTTGTTATGGGTGACAACCGTTCAGCCAGTCTGGATTCTAGGTTTTGGGGGCCGTTGGGAGAGGAATTTATTATAGGAAAAGCATTTATCAGACTCACGCCGTTAAATAAAATAAATATTTTACCGGGTGATTTTAATTTTTAAATAAAATGACAAAAAAAACAACAGAAAAAAGTTCCAATATTTTAGAAGCTGAATTGATCGCTAAGTATTTTGGTTTTACAAAAAAATCTCCAGAGACGGTCAATAAAGAGGATGAAAAAGTGACCGCCGGAATTTGTAGAGAAAAAAATTACTTAGGCGAAAATCTTTTTCCGATTTCAGAAATTTTTGCTGGCTTAAGAAGATACAGAGAAGACAAAGAAAAAGAGATGGTGGAACCAGAATTGATTTATTACGAGGGGTCAGCTCACGGAAAGCACCCAAAACATCGCAAGAGAAACGGTGAGGAATTACTGAATATGCATATTATAAACGTCGACAGTAGTATTGCAGAGGCGACATTGATTCATGCCACAAAAGTAATTTTGCAAGAACATAATGTCAAAAACATAATTGTAAAACTGAACGATATAGGCGACAAGGATTCACTGAATTCATACTACAAAGAAGTTACCAGTTATTACAGAAAAAATATAAACGATTTAAACAATCATTGCCGTCAATTATTCAAGGAAAGTGTTCATGCGTTAGTAACTAGGGGCAAAAATCAATGCACCCAAATACATGATGCCGCTCCAAAGCCAATGGATTTTCTTGATGAAGATGCAAGAAAAAGATTTAGTGAGGTTTTGGAATTTTTGGAAACATTGGGCATTCCTTATGAGGTAGATCATGGAATATTGGGCGACCCAAATTATTCAACTCATACAGTTTTCGAAATTATCGATACAGAAACTAGTAAAACAGTTGCGATGGGAAGCCGATATGATTCTTTGGCCAGAAAATGCGGCTTGAAAAGAGATATTCCTTCTGTAGGAGTAATGATTAATTTGCCAAATCCAAAAAATATTTCATCAAAAATGATGAAAAAATTTGATAAAACAAAATTCTTCTTTTTGCAAATTGGTTATCTGGCAAAACTGAAATCATTGGCAATCATCGAAGAATTTAGAAAAGAAAATATTCCAGTATTACACAAAATTTTTCGAGACAGGTTGAGTGCCCAAATTTCCTCAGCAAAAAAAGCTGGTAGTGATTTTTTCATTATCATGGGCCAAAAAGAAGCTCTAGATGATGAATTGATTGTGCGAGACAAGGATAGTCGCTCCCAAAAAATAGTCGCTAGATCAGAATTAAGAAATTATCTGAAAAGTATCTAAAATGTTGCTAGTTTATTAACAATATGATAATGTATTTCCAATATGGCAATTAATGTTGAATTAACAAAAAACAAAAACGAAAACAACTTGGGCTTATTAAAAAAGTTCGGTAGACGAGTACAAGAATCTGGAGTATTACAATACAAAAGAAGCATTCGTTACGAATCCAGACCAATGTCTGACTATGTAAAAAAGAAAAAGAGACTCAAATCTATCGGTAGAAAAGAAGAAATCGAAAAGTTGATAAAGCTTGGAAAAATCACCGTCAATACTCGCAAAAAATCTCGCTAGAGTAAAATGTTCTACATATCTAATTTAACAAAAACAACTCCCCCATCTGATTTTTTGCATTATAAAAAAATTAGCCAACTAGTTTTGGGAAAAAATTTTGAATTGTCTGTTTCTTTTATTTCTCCACAAAAATCAAGAGAGCTGAACAAGAAATTTAGAAACAAGAACAAAACTGCAAATGTGCTGAGCTTTCCGTTAGAAAAAAACTCCGGAGAAATTTTGATAAATTTAAAAACAAAAAAGGAGGCACAAAAATTCAAAATGTCGCACAAAAAATACATTGATTTTTTATTAATACACGGCTGTTTGCATTTACTAGGACTTGATCACGGGGAAAAAATGGACTTACTAGAGCAAAAATTTTTGAGCAAGGCTGGCTATAAATAATTACCAACAGGACTTATACACATGCATAATTGAATTTTTTGAGGTAAAATAGTACTCATATAAATATCTATGAGTAAAATTTCCACAGGAATAGACATCGGAACATATCAAGTAAAAGTTGTTGTATCAAAACAAAACGACGATTCTTCAAAATTGCCCCAAATAATCGGTGTTGGTTATGCCGAATCAAAAGGTCTGCGTCATGGTTATATAATCAACCAAACAGATGCCATTCGTAGTATCAGAAAAGCCGTCAAACAAGCAGAAAAAGCCAGTGGTATAAAAATAGAAAGAGCCTACATATCAATTGGAGGAATTGGTTTATCTAGTCATATTTCAACTGGTTCAATAATTATATCCAGAGCAGATAATGAAATAACAGAATTAGATATAGAAAAAGTCCAAAAAGAAAGCCAGGAAAACATCCCAAAAAACATTTCACAAAACAGAAGAATAATTCATTCTATTCCGATAGAGTACAAAATCGATGGAAAATCTATTTTGGGCAAAGATCCAATAGGCCTAAAAGGCATTAATTTGGAGGTCAAAATGTTGTATGTAACATGCCTGATTCATCATTTACAAGAAACAATTCAAACTGTAGAAAATTCTGGAATCGAAATCGCAGATGTTATGGCTTCCCCGCTTGCAGCAGGATTAGTTACACTTTCAAAAACAGAAAAAATCGCAGGTTGTGTTCTGGTAAATATTGGTTCAGAAACAGTATCATTGGTAGTTTACGAAGACGATATTCCAATTTCATTAGAAGTATTTTCGGTTGGTTCAAACGATATTACAAATGATATAGCTCTGGGACTAAAAATTTCTCTTGATGAAGCAGAAAATATAAAAAAGACTCAAGAAGATAATATTAGTAAATCAGAAATTCCAAAAAAGAAACTTCAAGAAATAATTTCATCTAGATTCTCTGACATATTTGATTTGATAGATGCTCATCTAAAAAAAATTGGCAAGAGTGGAATGTTGCCTGCTGGAATTATAATAACTGGTGGCGGCTCGGGAATAATAAATATAAATGAAATAGCCAAATCCTCACTAAAACTTCCATCAAAAGTTTTTCAAATGGATCAGGTCGACAAAAAACAACAAGGTTCTCTCCAAAATCAAAATTTTAGATTCAAAGATTCAACATGGTCAGTTGCCTACGGTCTATGTATGTTCGGATTTTATGCAGATGACAACGGAATAATCAGATCTAATTACGCAAAGAGGTTTTTCAAGAGTATTTTTCGTGGTATTAGTAATTGGTTCAAGAAATTCCTCCCTTAACAAAAAACTTGCCTCTTTTGAATTTTAAGTCTAATATGTAACCAACTTATTATAAATAAGGGGAATTATTAATTAATTATCAGAAATATGCCACAAATAAAGCCAGAAATAGAGACTTTTGCCCGAATAAAAGTCATTGGTGCAGGAGGGTCAGGAAGAAATGCCATAGAGCACATGGTTAACTCAAAGGTCAAGGGTGTTGAATTTATCGTTGCTAATACAGATGCTCAAGATTTACATCATAGTCAAGCAAAACGAAAAATCCACATTGGAAAAAACCTAACAAAAGGACTTGGAACCGGAATGAATCCAGAGCTTGGTCGTAGAGCTGCCGAAGAAACAAAAGAAGAAATCCAAGAGGTGATAAAAAACGCGGACATGGTTTTTTTGACTTACGGTCTTGGTGGTGGAACTGGTTCTGGTGCTGGTCCAGTAATGGCGCAAATAGCAAAAGAGTCTGGAGCTCTAACTGTAGCTGTTGTAACAAAACCATTCTTTTTTGAAGGAAGACAGAGAATGCGAATTGCGGACGAATCACTAGAACAACTAAAAAAAGAAGTTGATGCTATTATTGTAATTCCAAACGACAGGTTATTAAGTAACATCTCAAAGGATACAACTGTCAATAATGCATTTGCAATGTGTGATGATGTTCTGAAACAATCAGTCGAAGGAATTTCTGATTTGATCACAACACCGGGCGTAATCAATATCGACTTTGCTGATATCAAAGCAATTCTAAAAGACGCTGGTTCAGCACTGATGGGAATGGGTATCGCAAATGGAGAAAAAAGAGCAGAAGAGGCGGCAAAAATGGCAATCAATTCCCCACTATTGGATATTTCTATTAATGGAGCAAAAGGAGTTCTGTTCTCTATCGCTGGTGGTGAAGATTTGACAATGTTCGAAATTCAGGAAGCTGCAAAAATAATTACAGAGTCAATGGATCCAGATGCAAAAGTTATTTTTGGTACTGTCAAAGATGATAAGCTAAAAAAGGGTGACATAAAAGTAACCATAATCGCATCAGGTTTTCCAGAAAATTCACAAAAAAAATCATTGTTTGGAACAAGTAGCACTTCAACAGAAAAAACTGAGGAAAAAAAAGAAGAAAAAACTGGAAAAATATTTAATTCCCTATCAGTAAATACAGCAAAAGAAGAAAAAGTAGAAGAAAAAAACGAGCAAAAAAGAATAGATGATGACGATGAATGGGGTGCAGTTCCATCTTTTCTAAGAAGAAGCAAAATAAAATAAAGTAGAGTAAAATAAATAATAAAGATAAAAGTCGGCGCAACAAGTTATGCGTCGATTTTTATTTTATGTTATTATTTGAAGTTATGTACGACTTAATAATAATAGGTGGCGGACCAGCTGGTGTTGCAGCAGGAGTTTATGCCGCCAGAAAACAGCTCAAAACAGCCCTAATTACAAAGAATTTTGGTGGTCAAAGCATTGATTCTCAGGGAATAGAAAACTGGATTGGTGAAATAAAAATCAGCGGTCTAGAACTTGCAAAAAAATTGGAAGATCATGTTATCCATTATGCTGACAAATTTGTAGATATCAAAAAGAACGAATTTGTCCAAAAGATAGAAAAACATTTTGTGGATGAAGTGGCGACAGATAAAAAAGAATTTTTTTTCACAGTGCAGACAAACAAGGGTTCCTATTCAGCAAAAACCGTGCTTGTAACATCAGGTTCAGCCAGAAAAAAACTTCCCGCAAAAAACGCTGACAAATTTGAACACAAGGGTCTAACCTATTGTGCTAGTTGTGACGGACCTTTTTTCAAAGACAAAACCGTTGTGGTTGTCGGTGGCGGTAATTCGGCATTGGAATCTGTTATGCAACTTCTAGCATATACAAAAAAAGTTTTCTTGATTCATCGTCGAAATGAATTTCGGGCAGATCCAGTCACTGTCGAAGTGATCAAAAAAAATCAGAATTTAGAAATAATTTATGATTCAGAAATTACCGAAGTTCTGGGAGAAAAAATGGTCAACAGCATCAAATACAAAAACAACAAAACTCAGGCAGAATCGCAAATTCCCATCGATGGAATTTTTGTCGAAATTGGTGCTATACCGTCTACTGACTTTGTTAACGGTTTGGTAGAGATAACTGCCGAGAATCACATAATAATAGATCCATGGACACAGAGGACGACTCAGGATGGAATCTGGGCAGCTGGTGATGTTACGAATGTAAAATATCATCAGAACAATATTGCAACCGGTGATGCTGTTCTGGCACTGGAAGATATTTTTACTTATCTAAAAAGTAAAAGATAAAAATCAAGAAAATTGTGGGCGATACAGGACTTGAACCTGTGACCTTCTCAACGTCAATGAGACGC
>DAOLDC010000018.1:0-12386 GCA_035327525.1 Minisyncoccota bacterium
TTTTGGTCAAGTGCAACTTGACGAAAAAAGGAAACGAGGACTGGATTAAAAAAATGTAGTGTAAAAAATTGTTAATTAATTTAAGCAAAAATTACAAAAACCTGTTAAACTATTTTT
Organism: Minisyncoccota bacterium; assembly: GCA_035327525.1. Classification (GTDB taxonomy): domain Bacteria; phylum Patescibacteriota; class Minisyncoccia; order Phycocordibacterales; family JAACPR01; genus JAKLEX01. The sequence goes on from DAOLDC010000018.1 coordinate 118, forward strand.
ATGAAATACAAAAAAACAATTTTGCCAAACGGTCTGCGAATAATGACAGTACCAATGAAGGAATCTCAGACCGCCATGATTATGGTTCTGGTCGAAACAGGTTCAGAATATGAGGATCGCAATACCAACGGTCTGTCACATTTTCTGGAGCACATGTGTTTCAAAGGGACAAAAAATCGCACCGGTCCAGAAATCAATTACGAAATAGATTCTATGGGTGCTATCGACAACGCATTTACTGGCGAGACTTATACTGGATATTTTGCCAAAGCCGAACACAAAAAAATAAACAAACTAATAAATATTATTTCCGATTTGTATATCAATCCTATTTTTCCTGAAAAAGATATTGATACAGAAAGGGGAGTGATTCTGGAAGAAATAAATATGTACGAAGATTTGCATATGCGAAAAGTTTACGATCTCTACAACGAATTGCTGTTTGGTGACCAACCTGCTGGCAGATCGATTGCCGGTCCTTCAGAAAATATAAAAAAATTCACCAGAAATGATTTTGTAAAATATCACAACACTCATTATGTTCCACAAAAAACAGTCGTAGTTGTAACTGGAAACATAAAAGAAGCAGAAGTTTTGAATGAAATAAAATCAAAATTCGCCAATTTGAAAAAAGGAAAAATTGTAAAAAAGCCAAAAACGACTTTTTCCCAAAAAAAGCCGCAAATCAAAATAAAACATCGCGACATCGATCAAACTCACATGATTGTCGGCTTTCGATCATTCGATTTGTATGACAAAAGAAATTTGGAATTGAATCTGACCTCGACTATTCTGGGTGCCGGAATGAGTTCTCGTCTTTTCAAAAAAATGCGTGAGGAATTGGGAATTTGTTATTATGTCCGCGCACACAATTCGCCGTCTATTGATCACGGCAATTTCTCTGTCTCAATCGGTGTTGGTAATAATAGGGCAATAGAGGCAATCACAGTTCTGATGCAAGAATTCAAAAAAATCCGCGACACAAAAATCGACAAAAAAGAATTACAAAAAGCAAAAGATATTATGATTGGAGGTTTTGCTAACGGATTGGAGACTTCTGATGCTTGGGCGATGTATTATGGCGACCAAGAGCTTTTTCACAAAAAAATCCAAACTCCAACCGATTATATAAAAAAAATAAACTCAGTTACTCCCGAAAAAATCCAAAAAGTACTCAAACAAATCATAAAAAATGACGGACTCAACCTAGCAATTATCGGTCCACAGAAAAATTCCAAATCATTTGAAGCAATACTGAAAGTATAGTATAGTATCGGTAATGAAAGATTACCAACAACCGATAAATATAACCATAACCGCCGGTGCAATTTTCAAATTTATTTTGATTGTGTTGGCGGTTTGGTTTATGTTTGTCATAAAAGATTTATTATTAGTAATTTTGACTGCAGTTGTAATAGCGTCAGCAATAGAACCAGCTACAAAGTGGTTTGTTAGCAAAAAAATTCCCAGAGTTTTGTCAGTGATTTTTATTTATGTATTAGTAATTTTGTTTTTTGCAACTATGTTCTATTTGTTTGTACCGACACTGATGTCAGATTTCAATAGTATTTTGTCATCACTACCTAATTACATCAGATCGATAACAGATACCGCAGGACAGTTCAGCCAAATTGATAATGAAGTTCTCAGCGAATTGGTAGAAATTTTTTCTGGCGGATCGTCTACTGAATTGATTGCCAGAATCAGCGGAAGCATTAGCGGTGCAACAGTCGGATTTCTTAGTGCACTTAGTACAATCTTTGGTGGATTATTGAGCTTTTTGTTAATAATTGTTTTGTCTTTTTATCTATCTGTTCAAGATGATGGTGTTGCTAGTTTTCTTCGAATAGTTATTCCGCTAAAACACGAAAAGTACGCAATAGATTTGTGGAAAAGGTCTCAGAAAAAAATCGGTTTATGGATGCAGGGACAGTTGGTTTTGAGCGTATTGATCGGTGTTCTGACTTATTTGGGATTGAGCATTTTGGGAATAGAGAACGCCTTGTTATTGGCAATTATTGCTGCGCTATTTGAACTTATACCGATTTTCGGTCCGATACTGGCTGCTATTCCAGCAGTCGGATTTGGTATTTTTCAGGGGGGATTGGCACTAGGACTTCTGGTAGTTGGTTTATACGCCATAATTCAACAATTCGAAAGCCAATTGATTCACCCATTAGTTGTAAAGAAAATAGTCGGTATTCCGGCAATGGTGGCAATTATTGCTATCATTGTTGGTGCACAGGTTGCAGGATTTTTGGGAGTTGTTTTGTCAGTCCCAATGGCAGCTGTTCTAATGGAATATGTCAGTGACGTTGAGAAAAGAAAAGAAAAAGAATTACATTCTATTGAATTCGAGAACAGAGTATCTTAATTTTGCATAATAAATGAATAACAAAAATAATAAAAGTTTTTATATAACAACTACTTTACCATATGTAAATTCCAAGCCACACATTGGTTTTGCAGTAGAAATTACTCGCGCAGATGTAGTTGCTCGCCACAAGCGATTGTGTGGTTATAATGTTTTTTTTAATACTGGAACAGACGAACATGGTCAAAAAATATTCCAAAAAGCACAAGAAGAAAAAAAGGAGGTTCAGCAATTTGTCGACGAAAAAGTACTTGGTTTTACAAAACTTTGTGAAAAATTAAATATAAAATACGATAGATTTATTAGAACAACTGACACTGATCATGTTCTATCAGCACAAAAGTTCTGGAAAAAATGTGATGAGAACGGTTTTATTTACAAAAAAAATTACCGCGGTTTATATTGTGTTGGCTGCGAAATGTTTTTGACAGAAAAGGATTTGGTAAATGGTCGATGCCCATATCATCCAGACAAAGTACCAGAGGAAATAGAAGAAGAAAATTATTTTTTCAAATACTCTGCTTTTACGGAAAAATTATTGGAAATTTACAAAAACAAAAAAGATTTTGTAATACCACAATCTAGATTGAAGGAAATTTCAAATTTTGCAGCAGGTGGATTGGAAGATTTTAGTATTTCCAGAATAAAAGAAAAAATGCCGTGGGGAATACCTGTTCCAGGCGATGATCAGCATGTTATGTATGTTTGGTTTGACGCGTTGGTGAATTATATTTCCACATTAGGCTGGCCAGATAATTTGGAAAATTTTAAAAAATTTTGGGAAAACGGAACTCCTGTTCAATATTGTGGAAAAGATAATTTGCAATTTCAGTCGGCAAGATGGCAAGCAATGTTGTTATCTGTTGGTTTACCAAGTTCTGACAAAATTATAATAAACGGATTTATCACCAGTAATGGCCAAAAAATGTCAAAATCTCTTGGAAATGTTATTGACCCACTAGAAATTATCGACGAATATGGCACTGATGCATTGCGATATTATCTGATCAGAGAACTCAATTCTTTTGAGGATAGCGACTTTACAATAGAAAAATTCAAAGAATCCTATAATGCAAATTTGGCAAATGGTCTAGGAAACCTAGTCAGTCGAGTTATGAAAATGTCCGAGGATAATTTGTCAAAAGAAGACACTGTATTTGAAGAAAATATTGATTTTGCTAATCAGTTACCACCAGAATACAAAAAAGCATTTGATTCATATGATTTACAAAAGGCCGTCGACTACATTTGGACAATTATCGGAGAAACAGACAAAAAAATCCAAACAGAAAAGCCTTTTTCATTAATAAAAACAGATCCAGATACAGCAAAATCTATGATCAAAAAATATATTGAAACAGTATATTTTATTGCCAAAATGTTAGAGCCCATCTTGCCAGAGACGGCTGAAAAAATAAAAAAATCAATTCAAGAAAACAAAAAACCATCAGAACCATTGTTTTCTAGAAAATAAATATGAAATACATCGACATACATGCGCACCTCAACTTTGCAGCATACGACACTGATAGGGCTGATGTAATAAGTCGCATAAAAAATAATAATGTTTTTGTAATCAATGTTGGAACACAGATCAACACATCTACTGATGCTGTTGTTTTGGCGGAGCAAAACGATAATATGTTTGCAACTATTGGTTTGCATCCAATACATGTCAATCATGATTTTGCAGATGAATCAGAAATCAGTCCAGAATCATCTGGATTCACTGCGGGAGGTGAGAATTTTGATAGAGAGAGATTTCTACCATTGATAAGTCACAAAAAAGTAGTGGCAGTTGGGGAGTGTGGTTTGGATTTTTTTCATATTTCTAGAAATGTCCAAGAATACAAACAACGTCAGGAAGAAAATTTTCGCAAACAAATAGATTTTGCTTTGGAATTTGATAAGCCGATTATGATTCACTGTAGAGACGCTTATTCAGAAGTTTTGACAATCCTAAAAGAGTACAAAAAAACCGCCGGTCGCAAGCTTCGTGGAAATATTCATTTTTTTGCAGGATCAGTAGAACAGGCTAGGGAATTTTTGAATATTGATTTTACTATCTCATTTACAGGAGTTATTACTTTTGCCAGTCAATATGAGGAATTGGTAAAATTTGTTCCGTTAGATAGAATTCACGCCGAAACCGACTCGCCGTATGTTGCTCCAGCACCTTTTCGTGGCAAGAGGAATGAGCCGACTTATGTTATCGAAGTCGCAAAGAGAATTGCAGAGATAAAGGGTGAAAACATAGAAAAAGTGTCGGAACAGTTACTTTCTAATGCAAAAACTCTTTTTAATTTGCCAATTTAGCCTTGTTGTGATAATCTCTAGGTCATGTCAGAAGAAAATAAATCAATCGATAAAAAGTTATATGAGATAAGTTTTGATATTGTTCCAACTTCCAAGGAAAAAGCTTCCGCAGAATTGGAGTCAATAAAGAAAGTTTTATCAAAGCACAAAGCCGAAATAGTCAAAGAAGGTCAATTAGAACTAATAAATTTGGCCTACATAATGACAAAAAAACTGGACGAAAAGAATCAACGCTTTAGTCAGGCATATTTTGGATTTATTGCTTTTGAAGCAACAATCAAATCAACTGAAGATATAAAATCAGAAATAGAATCAAATCCAGCAATAATCAGATCTCTAATTGTCAAAACAACAAACGATCCAGAACACAGCACCAACAAAATCGCAAAGGACAAACAAGATGAAATTACTCTAGATGATGCTGATGATTTTGACGATTCAGAAGAACCTGTTGAATCAGAAAAAACAAGTGATTCAGAAAAAGATCAAAAAATAACTGCAGATCAGGCTGACGCACCAAAAACAAAGAAAACTCCAACCAAAAAAACTGCAAAAACTGCAGATTCAAAAGATTTGAATTCTGTAGATAGCGCTATCGATGAATTGATAAAATAAGCATTTTCAATTCAGAATAAATTTTTGTTAAATTAAATATCAATTAATAGTTTGACTATCTATTCACTTTCTGTAAAAATCTATATATGTATATAAATAAAGCAATAATAATAGGGAATCTCGTAAGGGATCCAGAACAAAAGTCATTACCATCAGGTATCGCAGTTACAAATTTTAGTTTAGCCACAAATCGTGTCTACAAGGATCGCGATGGAAACAGGCAGGAATCAACAGATTATCACAATGTCGTAGTTTTCGGTCGTCAGGCAGAAACTGCAGGCCAATATCTAAAAAAGGGCCAATCTGCCTTTGTGGAGGGTAGAATACAGACTCGTAGTTGGGAACAGGATGGCCAAAAGAAGTATCGTACTGAGATAGTTGCCGATCGCGTGCAATTTGGACCAAAGTCTGGTAGTATGCCTGGAGCATCGAAAACAGACAAGGCACCTACACAGGAGGCACCTGCAGACGATGGTAATCAGATTGAATATCCCGAAGACGAAATAAATCCAGAGGATATTCCATTTTAGTCCATAATTTGAATTAACATTATGAAAAAAAACTGTTTCTTTAAGGAAAACAACATAACACATATAGATTACAAAGATATACATGTTCTGAAAAAATTTCTGAACCCTTTTGGAAGAATAATATCCAGCCGTAGAAGTGGGGTATCATCCAAAATGCAAAGAAAATTAGCAGAAGCTGTAAAGCGAGCCAGATTCATGGGCTTACTTCCTTTCGTAAATCGATAAAACAAAAAAACACGAATATTTTTTAGGATTAACCTCAAAAAATCATTCGTGTTTTTTTGTTTCTTAAACTCTTTCTACATACTCACAATTTTCTGTGTTGATTCTGATTGTGTCACCCTCATTAACAAATAGTGGAGCATTCAAAACTAGTCCGGTTTCCAGGGTAATTTGCTTTTGGGCTCCAGTCGAACTATTTCCTTTGACTGCTGGTGGCGCATCTACGACTTTTAATTCTATTTTGATAGGGATTTTTATTCCGATAACTTTTTCTTCAAAAATTAATATATCGATTTCAGATCCTTCTCTTATGAATTTGTGCCTATCACCAATCAATTCCTCGCTGATTTCGAAGCGGTTTGGCTTTTCTATTTCCGAAAACCAAAATTCGTTTCTTTTTTCTCTAGAATTGTATTTCTTGAAAATGAATTTTGCTTTTTTGTTATCCAATTCTGCCTCCGAGACAGAATCATTTACGTGAAATGTTTCTGATCTAATACTGCCACTAATCATATTTCTTAATTTTACTTGATTGACTGGTTTTCTCTGTTGTTTTCTGAATACATGTGACGATAGAACCTCATATGGTTCACCGTCTAGTATTATATATCGTCTCTCTTTTATTTCGTTGTAGGAAAGCATATTTATTCTTTTGGTTCTTTTATTTTTACTTTTATTTCTTTTAAAATATCCGCAAAGACTTTTGGATTTTCTTTTAGGAAAGTTCTGGTTGCATCATATCCACGACCCATCTTGATTTCACCATACGAATAGCTGATACCAGACTTTGTGATGACATTGTATTTTTCACCCAAAGCAATCATTTCTCCTTCTTGTGAAATGCCTTCGTTGTACATCAGATCAAATTCTGTCATTTTGAATGGTGCAGCCACTTTGTTTTTTACCACTTTTACTCTGATTCTGCCACCCATTATTTCTTCACCCTTTTTGATCTGAGCAATTCTACGAATATCCAATCTGACAGAAGCGTAGAATTTCAGAGCACGACCACCGGGTGTAGTTTCTGGATTACCAAACATTACACCGATTTGCATACGGATTTGGTTTATAAAGATAACTATAGTCTTGGACTTTGAACACAGACCCGCCAATTTTCTCAAGGCTTGTGACATCAATCGTGCTTGTTTACCGACATGATACGCACCCATGTCACCCTCTATTTCGTCTTTTGGGGTTAGGGCAGCAACAGAGTCGATAACAATTACATCTACCTTTCCAGATCTGACTAATGACTCTGTTATTTCTAGTCCCTGTTCTCCTGTGTCTGGTTGGGAAATTAGTAATTCGTCTGTTTTGACACCGATCTTTTTTGCGTATTCTGGATCTAGGGCATGTTCTGCATCAACGAATGCACATATACCACCCCTTTTTTGTGCTTGAGCGATGACATGTAATGCCAAGGTTGTTTTTCCAGATGATTCCGGACCATATATTTCTATAATTCTACCTCGCGGTATTCCGCCGATTCCTAATGCCTCGTCCAACCCAAGTGACCCTGTTGGTATAGCATCTACATCGACTTTTCTAGCTTCACCCAGCATCATTATTGATTCGCTACCGAATTTTGTCTTGATTGCGCTGAGTGTTTCTTCTAAACCTTCTTTTTTGCCAACCATTTCTGGATCTATTTTTTTGATTGTTTGTTTTTTTGCCATTTTTGTATTATAAATTATTTTCTTAAAATTTCATCAAAGAAAGTTTAAATTTTTTCTGAAACCATCTTTACTGAACCTGCCCCTCCTCACATTTCATATTCTTTATCAGCTTTTTAATAAATCAACTCTAATTTTTGACTTGTACTTCTATCAAACTTATCCTTTGCTGTAAGCCAGATTATATTATAGCCTGGGTACAGTAGCAAAGATTCCGAAAAATTACCCTCCTCATCTGTATATATCTGCCTATCATCAAGCCAAAAATAAGCAATATTGTTGGCTGTCCCACTGATTTTGATTAATTGCGAGCCTTCTATTTTTTGGCCATTGACAGGGGATTCGATTATTATTTGCGGTCCAGCAATCAGAACTCTAGAGTTAAAAAAAACATATGATACGATCCCGACAACAAACAAAACAGCGATAATTGTTTTTATAATTGATGCTGTTTTGTTTTTTGCCATCTTATCAGTGTTTTTTATTTATTTTCCTAATAATTATTTTTTACACCATCATTCCCGCCATCATTCTCGCCCTCGTCGGTATCATCATCAGAACTACCCAACACCTCACGAGGTTTTGCACCATCTGATGGGCCGATTACGCCCTTGTTTTCTAGAATATCCATAATTCTAGCAGCACGAGAATATCCAATTCGCAGTTTTCTTTGCAAATATGATGTTGATGCTTTTCCAGCAGATATTACGATTTCTTTTGCCTCATCGTACAAATCATCCTCACCATCACCATCAGCATCTTCGTCATCAACAATACTCATACTATCGAATATTTCGTGATTTCTGTTCTCTTCTTTTTCAAATTCAATATTGCCATCCGTAGCATCACTATATTCGTGATTTTTTGCCAAATACTTTACGACACTTTTTACTTCTTCTTCAGATATAAAAGGGGATTGAACTCTAACTGGTTGCGAAATATCGCCACCCATATACAACATATCACCAGCTCCTAGGAGTTTTTCGGCGCCTGGCATATCTATAATTGTTCTAGAGTCGATTTGTGATGCAACCTGTAGGGCAATTCTGGCAGGAACGTTGGCTTTGATCAATCCAGTAATAACATTGACGCTCGGTCTTTGTGTTGAAATTATCAAATGTATTCCAACAGCACGACTCATCTGTGCTAATCGGACAATTCCAGCCTCCAATTCTCTTGGATATGTTTGCATTATATCTGCCAATTCATCTATTACCACAACAATGTAAGGCATTTTTTCTGGAATTTCTATGTCTGGATTGTCTTTTGCAATTTTGAGAGCGGGTTCTAGAATGTTTTTGTGATATGAGGCGATGTCACGTACTCCATGTGATTCCAATATGTCATAACGGCGACTCATTTCCTTGCCAGCCCATTTCAACGACAGAATTGTTTTCTTGGGATCAGTTATAACCGGAGTTAGAAGATGAGGAATTTTGTTATACATTGTCAATTCAACTCTTTTTGGGTCGATCATTATAAATTTCATCAACTCTGGAGAATTTCTATATAATAGAGAAGTTATAATAGAATGAATTGTAACTGATTTTCCGGATCCTGTTGCTCCGGCGATCAGAAGGTGAGGCATTTTTGCCAAATCAGAAAAATAAGATGCTCCAGTTACACCTCGTCCAATCGCAAAGAATAATGGTTTTGGTGATTTGATGAATTCGTCATCTTTCAAAATAGAACCCAGACCGATTTTTGTCTTTGTGCTATTCGGGATTTCTATTCCAACTAGAGATTTTCCGGGAATTGGCGCTTCGATACGAATTGATTTTGCCGCTAGAGCCAGCGAAAGGTCGTTTTGTAGAGAAACAATTCTGGATAATTTGACACCCTGTGCAGGTTTCAAGGAATATCTAGTAACAGAAGGTCCGATAGAAACTTCGTCCATTTCTACTTGAATACCGAAATTGGCAAGAGTTCTTTTTATAACATTTGCATTTGCTTTGATGTCACCAACTCCTGGTTTTCCGGAATCTTTTTCTAATAGAGATAATGGTGGGGGAGTGTACTCTTTGAAATGTGAAGATTTTTTTGAGAAAAAAACTAGTCCACCGGTTTTTTTGCTGTCAGGTTTTTCTGATTGAGCAATTTTTACATCCTCGTCTAGATTTTTGTTTTTTTCATCTATTTCGTCATCCTCACCAATCTCATCGGCATCGTCAGTTTTTTTATTCTTTTTGTTTTTTGTTTCTTCTTCTGCTTCCAATTTCAGGCTTCGTGCTTTTAGTTTTGCTTCCTCTTCTTCTGTCATTTCCACATCTTCTTCTTTTATTATTTTTTTATCTCGCAATCTATTTTCTATAAAAGAAAACTTCAAGGAAAGATCAAAAATAATCAAAATAGAAATTATTAATACACCAATATGTCCAATTCCAGTCATCCATACACCAAAGAATTTTATAAAAGGAATATTCAATATATTACCAATTACTCCGCCTTGTCCATCAAAAAACAAATCAATCAGTCCTAGTCCGGTTGCTAACATCAACAAGCCACCAATAATTTTTGGCCATGCCCAATTATGGCTGAGTGATTTGATAAAAGATATTCCCAAAATTATCAAAATAATCGGAATCAAATAATATCCAATTCCAAATAGTCTGTGCAAAAATTCATACGCATAATTTCCAATCGGCCCCGCTTTTTCAAATGGTGATAATAACAAAAAAATAGATATCAATATAAATGCAATTGCGCTAATACCTTCAAAAGTTTCTTTTTTAAATGCTCCCCAGAATCCTTCGCCGTTATTTGTTTTTTTTCTTCCCATATATTTTGACATTATATCACAAAGCTATTCTAGCAGGGTTGTGGATTGCGATACCTAATTTTTCGGATGTTCAATAATTGCAAAAAGACTTGACTTTTATACTGTCCTATATAGAATGCAAATATCAAATGTCTTTTATTTTTATAAAAGACAAAAATCCAATGAACAACAAAAAAGACACAAATTCCATAAAGGACATATCTAGCGCAGCCTACAATCTGCCGATATTCAAGGACGAGGGCTTTTCCTACCTATCTAGCAAGACAGAAAGGATTGCAACAGCAATGTATATGATTACAAATTTCATGTCCTCAAGCGAACCATTGAAATGGCAAATCAGAGACATTTCGCTAAAGATGTTGGACTCAGTAATGTCCTTGAGCAACACCTCACTGTCCAATAGAGATATTTTGATGCGTGAAATTTCTGGCAAATTATTTCATATAAAAACCCTGTTTTCTGTCGCTCATAGATCTGGCTTTATTTCTGTAATGAACTACGAGATTATTGATGGGGAATTGAACAAATTGGCAGAATATGTAATTGATTACGATCGGGACAAATTATCGATGAATGCAGAATTGTTTGGCGAAGGTTTTTGGGAAAGTGATAATGTGCCACAACAAAAAGACATAAATCAAAAAGACATTGGTTCAAAAGATTATGCTCAAAAGGACAAAATCAATAATACCAATATTGCCAGAACATATTCCAAAAATTACAGCTTCAAGCTAAAAGACATCAAACCTTCTCAGGTTGGTCGGGAAATATCAAGACAATCAAAAGAACTAAAAATAAACGAAAGACGAGAAAGAATAATCAAAATTCTAAAGGACAAAAAAGAAGTATCTGTAAAAGACATTTCTACTCAAATAACCGACTGTAGTGAAAAGACATTACAAAGAGAATTGACGGTAATGTTGAACGATAGAATTATAAAAAAATCCGGTGATCGTCGCTGGAGCAAATATTCCTTGAATATATAGCCCAAAACAATACCCTTGTTGTTTTCAGAACTTTTTTGTGCTAATATTGTAGTTATCCACAGAGGAGCTTATTTACAGTAATCCTGTGGGGTTTATAATTATATTGATACAGAAAGTTGGGGAATTCTGAACGGCGGAACTTTGACAGCAAAATATTATTTTACAAATCGTATGATTAGACGGTTTGTAATTTCTTTGACTTTCAATACAGAAAAGGATGACAATTCATTTATAGTTGCAAATCTCAGACAGAAAAAACTTTAACGCTTTAAAGAAAAAGAAAACAAAAATTTCTTTTTACTTTTAATCGCCCGCGCCACCACGCGGTATTACAGAACAGAATGTTCTAAACAGAAATAGTTAAGTGGCAGGATTAACACAGAACAAAAAATTATTAGTTACTAAACGTTTATTAGCAAATCAAAAGTCTCGAAGCATTTCAAAATTATTAATAATAACGAAATGTTTCTAAAAAAAGACTTAAACTTAAAACAAAAATCAAAATGAAGAAATTAACAAGGTTTTTGGGTGTGATGATTATCGCAGCTGCAATCGCAGTTGGATCAACAGCACATGCCTTAACACAAGCACAAGCTAATGCAATTATTGCAGCTCTTGGTCTAACAGGATCACAAGCTTCAGTAATCCAAGCATTAGTAGTAGGAGGATCTCCTGTGTCTTCAACAACATTCACAGTAGACTTAACAATCGGTTCAACTGGTAGCGATGTAGTTGCCCTACAAGATCTTTTGATCTCAAGAGGACATCTAGTTA
>DAOLDC010000019.1:0-12360 GCA_035327525.1 Minisyncoccota bacterium
CGGGGACGTTCTATCCATTGAACTACAAGGGCGAATTGTCGAGATTACAAAATTGTAAGTTTCGACAAATTGGATCAAAAATTAAATACTCAAAATCTGCCTAATTCTATCTTCATCAAAACCGACAATCACCTCGCTTTTTCCATCCTTCTCAATAGAAATAACTGGGACACCCATTTGCCCGCTCTTTTCAATCATTTCCTGTCTCTTTTCTAAATCCTCTGCAACATCAAATTCTGTGTATTCAACATTGTTTTGACCAAAAAACTGCTTTGCTAATTGGCAATAAGTACAAGTTGGTGTTGAATAAATTTGTATTTTTGACATATATTTTTTTAATTAATAATCGATTGTTCAAATGAAATATAACAAAAAAAATCAATCAAAGAAAGCCCTGATCCAACCAAAAAAATTCTTTATTTTTGAACTCTCGGTTTCGGTCGCAATAACATCATCGTTTTTGTCTATAATTACAACAACCGATTCATCTTCTTTTGCCAAATAAAACTTGGATCGAATCTCCTTTTCCCTTCCCAGATCACTTTCCAAATCTCCTAATTGATTTTCCAAATAGTTTTTTCTATTTTCCAAATCTTGTAATTTCACAGCATCTGATTGCGCCTGCCTTTTGACCTCCATCGATTTCTGTAAAATTTTAAAATTACTGTGCAATAGAAATATGACCAGCACTAACAAAACAAAAATAGTGAACTTTGAATACAATCTTTTTTTTATTATTCTTTTTTGCTCAAATTCTATCATTGGTAAAATATTTCAAATATGATACTATTCTAGCATAAAAATATGTCATTATTATTTCACAAAAAAAGCCAGAAGTTTATAAAAGTTGTATTTATATTCATCGGTATAGCGGTGGCCATAGGTATGGTTTTTGTATACGCTCCAGGTTTTTATTAATTAGATTTTTACTAATTGCTTAAAATAATAAATAAATTATTTATTATTTTTCGTTTCTCATCATTTTAAGAAAAACATCCTGACCAATATTCACCTTTCCAAGTGCCTGCATTTTTTTCTTGCCTTTTTTCTGTTTGTCTCGTAATTTCATTTTTCTTGTAATATCTCCACCGTACATATGCTGAGTTACGTTTTTCTTTAAAGCAGAAATTGTTTTTGAAGAAATTATTCTTCCAAGCGCCCTACCCTGTACTTTTGTGGTGAACATCTGTCGCGGTAGAGCATTGTGTAATTTTTCTACAGAAGTTTCCGCTTCTTCCTGAATTCTATGTCTGGAAATAATTTTTGAAAAAGCAGGCACAACTTCCTCGGCAACCAAAATTTCTAATTTCACAACATCAGCCACTCTGTAATCAGAAATATCGTAAGACAAAGAGGCGTATCCGGAAGATGCACTCTTGAGCTCATCAAAAAAATTTCGCATCAATTCTCGCAACGGCATTTCGGCCTTGACAGAACTGCGATTATTACCCAAATTGTCAGTATTTCCAGTTATAGCTTCGTGACTATACAAAATACTCATTATTTCTCCCAAATATTCGTTTGGTAAGATTATTTGAATATTCACCCATGGTTCCTCGACTTTTTCTATATCTCCAAAATCCGGAAAAGAAATCGCCGAATACGCAATCACATCTTTTTCTTTTCTTGTTCTAATTCTGTATGTAATACTCGGTAGAGTAATTATCAATTCCAAATTAAATTCTCGACGCAAACGTTCAGTAATTATTTCCAAATGAAGCATTCCCAAGAAACCACATCGAAATCCTCTACCGGCAATTCCAGAAGTTTCTTCTTCAAAAGTTAATGAGCTATCTGTCAATTTGAGTTTTCCTAATGCGGATTTCAAATCTGTAAAATTATCCTGACTTTCGGGAAAAATACTGGCCCAAACAACCGGACGAGGTTCCTTGTATCCAGCCAGTGGCAAAAGAGCAGATTTTGTTGATAATAATGTGTCTCCAACATTGGCAATTCCTGGCTCTTTTATTCCGGTTACAATGTATCCGATTTCTCCCGCTGATAGTTTTTGCATTTGCTTTTCTTGTGGAACAAAAATTCCGATTTCACTAGCAGAAAATATTTTTTCTGATGCAACAAATTTAATTTGATCTTTTGGTAAAATTTCACCATCAAAAATTCTAGTGTAAACAATTATGCCTCGATGATTGGAATATTGAAAATCAAAAATAAGTGATCGAAAATCTTTTGGGTTTGTATTCTGTGTCTTTGGTGCTGGAATCCTGTCGATAATTGCTTCCAAAAGATTTTTTACCCCTTCGCCAGTTTTGCCAGATGTTGTCAAAATTTCTTCTGGTTTACAATCTATTAATTTTACAATCTCTTGACGAACTTCGTCTATTCTGGCTCTCGGCGAATCTATTTTTGACAAAACTGGAATTATTTTCAAACCCAATTCTTTTGCCATCTCTAGCGTCGTCAATGTTTGTGCCTGAATTCCTTGGGTCGAATCAACCAACAGAATTGTTCCCTCAACAGCCTTTAGGGCTCTAGAAACCTCATAAGAAAAGTCGATGTGACCTGGTGTATCAATCAGGTTCAGCACATACTCTTGACCTTTATAGGCAAAATTCATTCGAACTGGACGCATTTTGATAGTAATTCCTCTTTCTCTCTCCAATTCCATATCATCAAGAATTTGCTCCTTCATCTGTCTTTTTTCGACTGTTTCGGTAATTTCAAGCATCCTATCCGCCAAAGTAGATTTGCCGTGATCAATGTGAGCAATAATTGAAAAATTTCTAATTCTATCTATCATTTTGTGAATCCTATCATAAAATTATCCCGAAAGCTCCTCCTGATCGACGATAACACCTTTTGTCTTCCAAAACTTACTATGTAGAGCTTTGATGATTTCTCTAGTCTCGGCATTGTCAATATAAATCAAGAATATCAATCCAAACAATATCCCAAATAAACCTGAAATAAGTCCCTGTGAAAAAATTCCCAAAAAAGTATTTAGATCCAAAATTCTTGCCAAAACCTGCAAGAATAAATAAGAAACATATCCAGCAATCATTGAGGCAAACAAAATTTCTCTAAAGGATTTGCCTAATGTCAACGAAAAACCGTTGAAATCTTTTTCGAAAACAACCCATAATAATATGGCATTGATAATCATTCCGGCAGAAAAAGCCAATGGCAACATTAGAACAGATGTTCCATCCAGATCCTCAACACGAAGCAAAATTTCAAAAAATGCCCTGAACGCCCCATCCTGATTAAACAGATTTATAAAAACAAAAACAAATATTACAGTCACGGCAGTTGAAAATATATTTATAAAAAGTGGCTTTTTGGTTTGGCCGGCAGAATAATATCCTCTCACAAAAAGCAGAATCAAACTCTGCGCCAAAACTGATATAGAAAATATTGCCAGTGCTGCGGCGGTCAATCTGGTTGCTTCCCAATCAAACATTCCCGAACCTAGAATTGTTCTGACGATTTGCGCCCTCAAAACTATGAACATTGTTATAACTGGAATTGACCAATAGATAATGTGTCTAGTCGCAGTAATCATATGTGCTAAAAATTCGTTTTTGTTTCCATTTGAAAATAATCTAGATAATGTTGGAAAAGCGGCCATTGAATAACTAACGCCAATAATTGCCATTGGAACGGATTGTAGATTGAACGAAAAATTAAATATGGAAATTGATCCGACCGATAATGTTGAAGCAACAGCGACCAACACCAGCAGAATCAGCTGTGTTGATGCCAATGTCATGGCGCGTGGCAGTGAAATCAAAACAACGTCTTTTACAATTTTCCAATCGATACTGACGGTCAATCTTGGAGTCAATTTGTGACGAACAATTGTCGGTATTTGAATAAGTGCGTGTAACAAAAGTCCAATAACCACACCATAAATCAATCCAATATTTCCAAAAATTGGATAGAAGACAATTATTCCCAAAATAATTCCGATGTTATAAAAAATCGGGCTAATAGCATAAATAAAAAATCTCCTATATGACTGAACAATACTACCAAACAACTGTGACACTCCCAAAATGATTGGCGACAATAATAGTATTCTAGTAAACAAAATTAAATCTGTAGCATATTCTCCGACCAACATTGCTGGCATTATCATTTTCAATATTTGCGGAATAAAAATAAAAACTAGAACGGAAATTACAAGAACCGAAATAATAAAAAAAGAAAAAAGGCTGTCTATTGTTTTTCTTAATTTTGAATTGTCGGCGATATTTTTTGACAAAACTGGAACCAGAACTGATGCAGATATAAATGAAGTAACAATTACAAACATCAAATCTGGTATTCGGAAAGAAGCATAATATACATCGAGAATTTCTGTTGCACCAAAATTTCCAGCCAGCAATCTGTCCCTAACCAATCCCAAAAATTGCGACAAAAGTGTAAATATTGCTAATAAATATGCAGCTTCGTGCAAACCTTTTATTTCTCTGTTCAAAAAGTCAACTAATTTTTCGACCATAATTTTGTATTTCGAATTTTATTATACAGTAAATTTGGCAAAACAAAAACTCGATGCTAAGTCGAGTTTTTGTCGGGTGTCGATAAGCCGAATTCTGTTCCTCATGGTCTTGCGACCATTGATTCAATAATCATTTATCTGGACTATTTGTTGCCAAATAGTTCGAGCGGCACTTTTTCAAAAATCAGTTAGTGTCAAATAAATAACACGCCAATTCCTGAAAACACGACCTTGCACACAGGTAAGAATTTTGCCGTTTCACTTTTCAAATCACTTTGAAAACTTATCTTTGAATAATTTTTCTCGAGAGATAAATCATTCAAAGATATCCTGTCATTTCTGACGCGGACGTCTCTGCTCGCATCTCGTGAGTTACCTCAGACGGGCGTTACCCGCTACCGTGTTACTTTTTGATAAATCAAAAAGTGTGTGTTCGGACTTTCCTCCCCCAAAATAAATTTGGGAGCGATTATTTGATTCACCCATTTTCAATTATAACACTTTTTGTTATAAAAGTAAATGTTTTTTCAAGATCTACGCCTTTTTCACAACATCATCTACTTCACAAACTCCTCCGGCACAGGCCAGTTCTTGTTTTAGATTTGTTTCATCTTGCTGTTCATAAACCAGAATTTTTGAGAAATCAATATTTTCGAATTTCTTGATCATTTCATTATATGTTGATTCATCAATTTCTTCGTATGGTGCAAGCTGATAAATATGATCTGTTCTCGGTAGAAATGACAAACCTCCGACATTTTCCCAGTTTTCGTAAATCCAATTTCCAACACGCAACCATTCGTCAGGACCTACAGAAACAGTTACTGAAGGATTGTGTTCAGTGTAATTTACCTTTACTAATTTCCAATGTTCCAACTGATCTATTGCACCAACCTCGTCTTTTACAATTGCGCCTTCTGGAGCTTTTACTGGAAATTCAATTACAAATGTCGAGGCAGTTTCTTCGGTAAAACCGACTTCTGGATGATATGGAACAGCTTGATCTTTCAGCATTCGGAAAAGTGAATCGGTTTTTCCAATTCTAACTCTTCGAATATAATATTTTGCATACCTTGGATGCATTCCTGATGCGCTATCAACAACCTGGGAAACAGTTCCAGATGGTTTTGTTGTTGTAATACATGTTGATTCATTTATTTTTAGTTTTTTGGCATAAATTTTGTTGATTCTTATTGCTTCTTTTTGCAATCTCTGTAGAACTTGATCATCACGAACAATTGAACAATCCCATTGTCCTGTTAATGAAACACCTAGCAACGCTTCTTTTTCACAATTTTCTTTCCATTCTTTTGAAAGATAGCCAAAGTTTGTCAGAGATGCTTGATAAGTTCCCAGAATCGTAGCCAGACGGATTTTTTCCATCAAATCCTTTTCGGTATCATCGGCGCGACAGACCACTTCTGACAAATTACAAAACTGTTTTGACTGCAAAATAATTTCGCCGCAAGGATTTGTTCCCCAAGAGTACTCTTTTCCAACGGCATCAATTCTGCGTTTTGGTAATTGTGTGTCCAAGCTACCTCTATTGAAAATTCCCCTTTCTCCTGTTCCAGATTTTACTAATGCTAGCCATTCTTCCATAAATTCTTCTGTACTAGGTTTCTGCTCATATATAGCCGAATTATTGGCCATAACACGCTGTGGAGCATGATTCCAGAACTGACCAGTCTTTGCGTCTCTCATGTCGTTATCATCCAAATCTGACAAGGAAATCATAGCGCTTCGGCGAACACCTCCAACTACGACAATTTGGCCTATCATGCAACAAATATCGTGAACATCAACATTTGATAATCGACGATTCTGTTTTGATAGAATTTTTGCACGAGAAAATTCTAGTAGCTGTTTGAGAGGTGCAGGACCAGAAGCTTTGCCACCCATCACCTTTAGTCTTGCTCCTTCTGGACGAACTAGTGAAAAATCAAAATCAATATCATGACCACCAAACCACGCATTTAGTCCGGCAGTTAGTGCATCACACCAGCCCTCTTTGCTGTCAGCGACAATATGTGTTGGTAGTTTTTTTCCGGTTTGTTTTTTTATCTGTGGTAATTGTTGAACTGATGGGCTCTCGACAGAAAATCCGACTCCAGTACCACACATCGATACATACATTATTTCAGCAAAATCAGAAACTTTTGATGGAGAAATATATGAACAATTGTAACAACAGACGTTTGTTTTTCTGGCAGCAGGACCGGCAAATTGCATCAATCTCATTGATGGCATAACGCGTTGTTCTAGAATTGCCTGACGGACTTCGGAATATTCTGATTCCTTCAATTTGTTGCCAACATTTTCCTTCATAAAAGAAATATATCTGTCGACGGTTTCGATCCATGTCTCACGACGATTCTCGGCTTCGATCCATCGTGCGTATGTTCTGTAATAGACAAATTCGGCTAGTGGGTTACGAAAATATTTCTTGCTGTCTTGAGACAGTTTTCGAACATTTTCTGGAATTTTTATGTGTTTTTGGGCTCTAATTCTGGAACGCTCCTCACGATACAATATGTAGTGTTTTGCTGTTTTTACATAATTACTCAATATCAACTGTTGTTCTACTATATCCTGAATACCCTCTACTGTTGGCATCACATCCTTGAATGTTCTAACAATCCTGACAACTTCGGCATGCACTTTTGCAGAAACCAATTCTGCATCTTCCATATCACCCTCTCCCGTCGAGACCATTGCCTTAAAAATTGCATTCGTGATCTTTTCTACTTGAAAAGGAACGATTTTTCCGTCTCTTTTTCTGATTTGCAATACTGATTTGTGATTCTTTGTGCTCGACTTTGTTGTCTTGGATTTTTTTACCATATTGTTTTAAAATTATTTATAACTAATTATAAATTTTACTCTCTTTTTGTAAAAAAAGTTGTGGATAAGTATCAAAAAATATTGATATGGAATACAAAATAAGTTTTGTAAAGATAGAAATGAAAAAAGTGTTTGGTTTGGCTCTGTATTTTGAAAATTTATAGCCTTGTGACGACATCACCAATCTTGATTCCGTGTTTTTTTACAAAACCAGCGTTTGTTTCCAAAACATAGAGAGATTTTTTGTTTGGAATAAATGTTTTTGGAAAAGTATTTGGAGAAATGTTTTGCTCAATATGAACTACTTCCATGTTTTGATCAATCCAAATTATATCTATAGAAAAAAGCATGTCCTTCATCCAAATTCCATGATAATCAGCCTGATCAAAGATAAAAAAGACGCCGTTTTTTTCGCCCAACTCTGCTACATTACTCAATCCACTTGTTCTAGAGACAGAATCATTGGCAATTCTGACAGTTAATGATGTTTCACCAATTACAACCCTGCTAGCATAAATTTCGTCTATTGCGGAGCCAAATATTTTATAAGCCTGCTTGTAAATCGGAAGGGTAAACATAACCACGATAAAAATCAGATACGCAATGGATGTTTTGACAACCAAAACCATCAATTTGTTTCCGTTCAATTTTCCGACGATCATTATGCATCTAATTATATATCAAATTGTCCTGCGGAGGAAGAGGGATTTGAACCCTCGAGAGCTTTTTGGACTCTACCGCGTTTCGAGTGCGGCCCATTCAACCACTCTGGCACTCCTCCGTTAATGCGTCGGGTCTGATTTTAACAATTTTTTTTATAATTTGACAGAGAAAGCAAAAAAGGTAATATCAAATTTGGAAAGTATTGAAAATTCACAAACAATAACAAGAAAGTGATGGTGTAAAATGAGTATAACTATTCCGGCGATAATTAGAAATGATGAGTGTTTGTACGAAGGTAATTTGATCAAGTATTTTCAAATAATTTTCTCAACCGCTCAGAATCTAAGTCTTCCGTATCACAACTTTCGACACATGTTCGGAATGTTGTGGAACGGCTACGATGCCTGCAGGTTTTACAAAGGAACAGCATCGTCTATTGGAATGAGAAATCTTCTCATTGGAATTATGTTCCACGACTACAATCACAGCGGAATGTTGGGCGATGATGATCTGAATATTGCTCGAGCAATCAGAGGCTTGAAAAAGCACGTGCTGGAAGAGGACAAGAAGAATCTCGAGAAAATTATACAAATCATCGAAGCAACCGAGTTTCCACACAAAAATCGAACCGATCGACATCTCAATTTGATGGAAATGATAATTCGTGATGCTGACATGATGCAGGTTTTTGATGTTTCATGGATACAGCATGTTATATTCGGTCTTTCGGCCGAATGGGCCAAAACACCATTGGAAATATTGAGAATGCAAGAAAGTTTCCTGCGAGGTATCAAATGGAACACGACATGGGCAAAAGAAAAAATTCCGCAGGAGAAAATTGAAGAAAAAATCAAGGAGGTAAACAACCTGCTTGTGATAGTGAGGTCGGCTGAAGTAGAAAAAGTCTGACACAGGACTGACCAGCAACTAACCAGAACCTGATTAGGCTTGATCTGTAATCAACCAGAACCAACGCCGCCAACTACTGAAAAGTAATTGGCGGTTTTTTTATTCGTCAAAAATTGAGAAAAGTTATTGTAAATTGCAAAACGGTGGCGAATGAAACCCATAACAAATATGGAATTTGGGCATATGTCACCCATTTGGCATGAGGATAAATTACAATCATTGCCCAGATCAATGTTCCCAACACCAGCAAAATATCAATCGCCGCCAAAAAATTATTCTGTAAACCAAATTGTAGTGGAGTAAATGCAAAATTGAAAACGAGATTTAGGGCAAAAGGCAAAGCAATTTTTGCAGATATTTCTCTTCGAAAAAATTTGTAAAAAACCACACCAAAAGAAATCGCAATTATAATATAAAGGACAGTCCATACCGGACCAAAAACATATCCTGGCGGTGACCATGACGGCTTGATAATTTCCGTATACCAATTGTATGTTGGGTTCATGTGTTTATTTTAGCATTTTTTATTAATCTACAACTCAGCCAAATCCCCTTTGGCGAAATATGTTTTTATTTTAACAACTTCCTCCATTACTTTATTCTTGCCAATTTCTATTTCATGCCAGTTTTCTTTTGTGAACGGATACTTGTCAGAAGTATATGCGGCAGATTTTAATTTTACATGTTTAGATATTTGTTTTCTTAATGTCATCAGTGCCCTTCTAGCGTGAAAATTTTTTACTACCGCGGTGATAGTTCCGATATTTTCAAGTCCGATTTTTTTATCAATGACTTCAATTGAAAATAGAACGTTTTCCAATGTGTTCATTGATTTGTTTTCAATGAGAATATCTTTTTTGGGAATACCAAGTTTTTCCAACTCGATTGCCATAAAATCACCTTCAACAATACCTGTTGTTTTATTGATACCACCACTGACAATAACTTTTGGAACAAATCCGCCTTTGTACAGCTCAGCAGTTTTTTCAATTGATTCTTTCCATGAATTCATGGTACCAAAAACAAAAGCTAAGTCGCCTTTCGGATTTTCATCATTTATAAAAATATATTTTGTTATTTCATTTTTATTCATTATTTTTTCAGAATTCGTGTTTTTCGAACAACCTTTCAACCTGACGACAAGTGTGAGTTAAATACTCACCAGTCAAAATATTGTAAGAGTATTATCGCATATTTTTGGAAATGATTTGAGGTATGCAGGCAGAAGCTCCTTTAGTGGTAAATGCGACATGTGTAACATATGGAGAAATATAGATTATAAGTTGCTTTTTATTATATATTCTAATAGTATTTAACTAGAGGTACAAACCAAGAAAGGATAGGAACATGAAGTCGTTAGTAACTACGCCAGACGAACAAATGCCAGAAATGAAGGTTGCTGTAACCTGTCGTGAATTCCACGGGACTCACGACAAGGCCCTGGCAGCTAGGAAATTGGTCCGAGAATCCAGGAACCTGAAGAGGTTCGAAATTGCCCGACTCAAAGAGATGATTGCTCATTTAGAATCTGGTCAACGTCTAACTAATACCGAAGACGGACCGGACTTTGTATTCGCATCAGATTACAACTCCGAAATCAGACTCTGCCAGAATGAACTGGCGTCGAGGAAAACACTAGTCGGCGTGCGCGACCAAAACGCTCGCCAGATTGCAAGAACTGATCCAGTGTACGGCTGGACCAAATCATGGCTGTCGATCTCGGCCTAATCAACCACCCACCTGGGCAACAAGGAATTCCGCCTTGCTTTCGGGTAAGGTGGTTTTCTTTTTATTTAAAAATCTGGTCAATCCGATACCTTGTTTTCATTGCGGAGAGAGGGATTCGGTCACGAATTACTAAGTAAAATTTTTCGCCTACACTTTTATTCCCAATAAAATATCGTTTTAAAATCCAGCTCAAATTTTACTAAGTGTTCGCGACCCCGACTCCTTCGCTACGCTCAGTCCGTCTTTCTCATCCCTCACTCGCTCCTACACATATTCATCTCGTTCAAATGGACTTCGCCCATTTTCACGAGCTGATGCGGGCCATGTGGGTTAAGTACTAGAGTAATGAGACATCGTGGGGATATTTTAGGAGATTTCCGGAAGTTAATTTAATACATGTGGGTCTGGGTCAATTTTATTATTTCTTTTCGTAAACATAAAAATTATGAGCAGGATTTGAAATTTCACTTTTAACAAAATTTTCTGCGCTAAAATAAAAATCGGAAAAATAAACTAAAACAATACCTCCATCTTTTAAAATTCTGCTTATATCAGATTTTATTTTTTCTAAATACTCTCCTTCACTTTTTTCATCTCTGTATTTGCTAAATTCTATTCCAGATAAAACTACTGCTTTTATAGATAGATCTTTCATTTTTTTGATTTCATCCAAAATATCTCCCTTAATCAACACAATTGAGCCGTCTTCATATTCTGTTATTTTCTCCTCTTTTAAAGATGTTTCATCAACATCATGATCGTCCTCAAGATTAGCTATTTTAGCTAAAAGGTCAGCAACCTCTTCAGAGCTTCGGCTTCCTATTCGTCCAATAAAATGATGTGGTGATAAATCAACACCTATATATTTACTAATCCGCAGGCCTTTGAAATAGTAACTTAGAGCTGTTGCATCACCACAACCAAGATCTAAAACCTCTTCATTATGCATTTTTTTTCTTAAAAAATCTTTAACATTTTCATTCTCTAGTTCGGTTAATAGATTTTCAGAATACGGCGTTGTTTTTTCAATAAAATATTTTTCCATGTGTTGATTATATTACTATATTTTATTTCAATCAAACTTTTCCAATATCACAATAATCAAAATCTAAATCATCCTCACATTGTTCTATTTTATAGTAGTTCGGGTCACACCGATACTTTGTTGTCAAGGCGGGCTACGTGGGTTCAGTACCAGAGCAATGAGACACCGTAAGGTTATTTTAGCAGAGTTTTAGAAGTTAATTTGAGGTGTATGGGTCACTAAGCATAATTCGGTATTTGAGCATTTTCTTGCTTTCTTTAGGAATTATGGCATCTTCAACAAAAATAGCTCCATTTGCCTCAATAATTTTCTTTGAACCAATATTATCTTCCATACAAGTAATAGAGACTTCTTTCAGACCAATCCTCTTAGCTTCCTCAAGACCAAGAGCAAGTATCCGCTTTCCGTAGCCTTTTGAACGGTATTCGGGAAGAATTTCATAGTAAATATGACTTGCCATGCTTTCTGGAATACCGACTCCGTGTGAAGGTTTGTGACGAATTTGGATTTTACCGACACAAATCTTATCATCAAAAAGCTCGTACTCTGAAGTCGGTAATATTCCTAATGTTTCTTTGTGTTTAAGGTAAATCATGTATGTGGGTCATGTATCTACTAAGTTCTCTTGGCGGAGAGAGAGGGATTCGAACCCTCGATACCGTTTCCGATATACATCCTTTCCAGGGATGCCCATTCAACCGCTCTGGCA
>DAOLDC010000020.1:0-10533 GCA_035327525.1 Minisyncoccota bacterium
GAACCCACATCAATGCCTTAGAAGAGCACTGCTCTATCCATTGAGCTACGGGAGGAATACTAAAAAAATAACAATAAAAATGCTTCTAGTCAATTATTTTTTGTTATTATTATTCGATTTGATCTAGTTATTCAACTTTAATTATTCAGCTTTGAATAGAACAAGTTTGTTCGAATTTTTGCCTCAGTAGTTTTTTTGTCGACAACCTCCATATCTAAAATTCCTTTATTTACAGATTTTGTATCTATTGAATAATCTCCAACAATTATCGATTTTTGATAAAAAACGTATCCGAAAAAACCGGTCGTAGCCAACAGAATTGCGAATACAAAAAACATAAGCACCCAGTCTCCCTGTGGCCCATATCCCAAAATTGATGGTGCGGGATGCTTTTTTTTCAGAATTGAATTTTTATTTTTTTGTAAATTTAATATTTGCATTTTTGTAGAATTATTCGGCTAGAATTGTTAAACTAATATTCATATTCCAAACACTACTCCCCTGCACATTATTGACCCTATCCAGTCTGATAGAATTGATTTTTGAATGATATGGAATATTTTCTATTATATTCAGAAAGTCCTGAGTATTTGCAAAATTTCCAGTTGTTTTTAGTAACATTTCTAATGTATTACCAAGTTTTGGATCTTTTTTGAGATTAACTCCTTCTATAATCAGCGGAGTTTGTGTCTTTGTGCCAATATTTTCTAATTGTCTCATAAAAACAATTATGTCAGATTCTTTTATAAAAGATTGATCTAATATAAATTCTTTATTTTTCAAATCATCAACAGCTTTTTGGGTAGAAATCATACTGTAATTTTGATTTAACTCCGAACTTATTTCTGCTTTTATGCGCTGAACTTGCTTGAGTTCATTATTAACAAACAAAAACCATCCACCAGAAAAACAATAAGTAATCACAAAAATTGTAATCATTAATGCCAGTGTTCCTTTTGAATTTTCGTAGCTTTTCATTTTATTTTTTTTCGAAATATTTTTTCAAATCAACCGAAACTATTTTTGCAGAAAATGGAATATTTTCGTTTATTGTAAAATTAGAAAATGGTATATCAACAGAGGCAAAAACATCTTCTTGCCTTAGTTTTTGTTGAAACTCGACTAGTGCGTCCCTATCGGTTGCCAATCCAGAAATATCAATTGTTGCAATATCTGTCGCTGGGCTGAATGTTAGGGAGAGGTTGTTTATCGTAATTCCGTTATTATGCTCTATTATTTTGTCTATAAAAAATTGTGAACTGATTTGTCCAACAGAAATTTTCTTTAATTTTTCGTTTATTGAAATAGAAATGTCACGAAAATCTTTTCGCATTTTTGTAAATTCGGAATTTTTGATTTCATATATTCGCCCTTCGGCATCAGCCTTACTAACTTTTATTTGAATATAATAACTATAAATTAAAAAAGAAAAAACTAGTGCCACAAAAACCAATAAACCAATAAAAACAGAAAGAAATCTGACAAGGTATTCTCTTTTTATTTGTTTTTTTTCTTTGTTTAATAAAATTTTGTTCATGTTGTAATTTTATTCATATTATATTTTGTCTATCAAGATGCCTATTGTGGAAACATATTTCAACGCTTCGCTTTTTTTTATTTCTGGTAACTTGTCGTCAATTGAAAAACAGTTTTTCCATGGATCAGCGACTCTGATTTCTATTTTTAAATATTTTTCAAGAAACTCGTGAATAGCGTTGTCATCAGAATTTTCACCAGATAATATGGCGACCTGAATTTTTTTGTGTTCATCATTATAATCTCGATTTGTAAACCAAAAAACCAATAATTTGTTTAATGTGTTCTTGAGTTCAGTAGCAGAATCTCCGTCCAAATCATCCAAAATATCACTGATTGAAATATTTATCGCTGAATCATACTGAACAACATTTCTTTCGATAATAGAAACAGAAACTTTGTCCTCGAGAAATCTAATACTCAGATATGGATCCTCGTCTCCTGAATCGATAATTGCTCGCGATAAGGCAACTGATTCCGATTCAAAAGAAATCACTGATATTTCTGCCAAATCAAATATTTTTGTATAAATATCTATTATCTGTCTTGGAAAAACATTCACAATCGCAAAAAATTTTGACCGATTGTGATGCAATAAGGAGTAACTAAAAATTGCATCGCTGGCAGAAATAGGAACATTTTCCTCGATGTTAAACTTTATAACCGAATCAGTATTTGCGACCGCCTCTTTTGGGATTTCCATCTTGAAAATATATGATTCTGATTCTGGCAAAACAACATAAGCGTGTTCGAACTTGAATTCTTTTTTTAATTTTTTCAAATTATCAATCAGAGTTTTTGTTTTTTCATCTTCAACATCAAAATCTTCATCAATTTCTGACATATTCAGAACTTTTTTATCAATTTTTATCTCTTTGTATTCATCGGGAAAAATAGACACACCATCTGACCGCAGTTTCATAAATCTAATTGTTTGATCTGACAAATCAATAGCAACTGGATCCAAATCCAGATATTTTGGTGCTGGAAAAATTTTTTTGAATTTTGAAAGAAAACTCGAAGAGTTATTCATAACACAAATTATATCACAAATATTTATACAATAAATAAATTATCACAATGACCCCAAAAAGCATGGCGATTCTGTCGAAATTTCTGAAAATTCTCTCGGCATATCTTTCGCCAACAAATCTGGCCAACCAACCAACAACAAAAAATCGTAATCCCCTACCAAAAATAGACGCAAGGATAAATAAAAACAAATTTGCCGAAAAAAGCCCAGCACTAATTGTAAATAATTTGTACGGAATTGGCGTTAGCGCTGCGATAAACATTGTAGAAAATGTTGTTTCTTGAAAAAAAATCTGCATTTTGTCTATTCCTGCTTCCAAATTATAAAATTGCACCAATTTTTCTCCAAAAAATTCAAAGAAAGCTGCACCAATTATGTAGCCAAAAATTCCACCCAAAACAGAGAAAAATATAATGTTGTACGCAAATTTTTTCCATTTTTCTGGTTTGGCAAAGGTCAAAATTATTTGGAATGGGTCTGGTGGAATTGGAAAAAAAGAACTTTCAGTAAAAGAGATGACTCTCAGCCAAAAAATAGAAGTTTTGTTGTCGGCATTTTCCTTCAAATAATTTTTTATTTTTTCTATTATTTTTTTCATGTAGAAATTATGATATTTTTGTGCCGGGTGAAATTGCGTCATCAACATTCAGAATAGATAATTTGTTATTTTGTTTGTCGAGAGCGGCCATTATCATACCATCACTTTCTAGATTTTTTATTGTGCGAGGTGCAAGGTTTGTGATAAAGGGACATTTTTTGTCAATTAGTTCATCAAAATTTTGGTAATGCTCGGCAATTCCAGAAACTATTTGCCGCTCGTGATCTCCAAAATCGACGATTAGTCGCAATAATTTGTCAGCGTTGGCGACTTTTTCGACTGATTTTATTTGACCGATTTTTATTTCTACTTTTTTGAAATCGTCTATTGATATTTTTGGCTCGAGTACGGTGGCGGGTGAAGTGTTGTCAGAATTTTGTACTACATTTTGTGCTGTATTTTGCGCGACATTTTGCGCGACATTTTGTGCTGTATTTGCCTCGGTATTTTTTTGTGAGTTTTGTTCTTGCATGTTTTTTATTATTTTAATTGTGTTTTTTATGTTTTTTTATTGCTCCATATTGCGTCCTAATTGTGTTTTTAAATTTTATTTTAATGAATCCAAATAACTTTGTAAAATCACGGCGGCAGCACCGGCGTCTATTTTTTCTTTTGTGCTTCCCATATTTAGAGCCTCTGCGCTAGATAGAAATTCTGGGTGCAAAATGACATCGACCTCAAGTGTCGTTTCTAAAATTTTTTTTAGATCAATAATTTCTGTCATTATTTCGTTGTCCTCCATTTTGTAATTTTTTGATTCGCCGATTATTATTTTTTTTATGTTGCCGTTTGTAATAATTTTTTTTAGATTCTCGATTATTTTGTGATCATTTTGCAAAACAGAATTTGGAAAAGCAATTCGGCCGTTATCATCAGAGATTGCGATACCAATTCTTTTTGTGCCATAATCAATTCCAATATGCTTCTGAGCGCGGTTTTTTGTGGACATAATATATGTATCATTGCAAAAATCATGTTTTTTGGCTAGTATTTGAGAATTGGAGAGATGGCAGAGTGGTTGAATGCACCGGTCTTGAAAACCGGAATACCTGAAAGGGTATCGTGAGTTCGAATCTCACTCTCTCCGCCAAGACAATTTAGTATCGGAGTCGACTCACTTGCCTAAGTAAGTGGTGCGACTTACATACATGAATGTCTATATTAAAAAACACGTTTGAGCACGTGTTTTTTAATCGAATTATTTTTTCTTCTTAAACAGATAGAAATTAGTTAGAAAATCCTGGTCGAATCATCATATTGCTCATTCCGCCCAACTGAATTGATTGGGCATTTACACTTCCATCAGAATTTGCAGAGCCATTTACTACAACATTTTCTCCAACGGAAAGATCTGTTACAGAACCAGTGACATTCTTTGTAATCACAACAGATGGGGTTACGAACACAATTTTTGACCCCCCATCAGGAAGCTTAACAATGATACTTATATCATCCTTTGATATTATTTCTCCCATAGTCATTCCTCCTGTTTGTCCAGCTCTCATCGCCGAAGGGTTATTTTGTCCCATTCTCACTTGTCCATTCTGTTCCATGTTCGGAAAATTCCCAAAACGAGGAGTCTCAGAATTTCCTTTATACTTAGTACCTGCAAAAAATGCTCCGCCTCCGATAATAACTACACCAACTAAGATCATAGTAATAATTTTTGTATTCATATATTTTTTAATTAAAAAATAAACCTAATAATTTTACTCATAACGCAACGCCTCGATCGGGCTTAACCTCGCAGCTCGACGAGCTGGATAGTACCCGAACACGATACCGATAACTGCAGACACACCGAAAGCAAGTAAGACAGACATCATTGAAACATTAGCCTGCACAATACCAAACTTGGTCACTCCATATGCCACCGCAAAACCTAAGCCAACACCTATAAGTCCCCCAATAAGCGTAAGGACTATGGCTTCGGCAAGAAACTGCTGGCTTATTTCCTCCCGTGTTGCACCAACTGCTTTACGTAGCCCAATCTCACGAGTACGCTCAGTGACCGTTGTGAGCATCATGTTCATAATGCCGATACCCCCAACCAGAAGTGAAATACTTGCAACAGCAGCAAGTAGAATAGTAAAAGTTTGTGTGACACTACCGACAGCAGAAAGAATGTCTTCTTGGTTTAAGATACTAAAGTCAGCTTGTGCAGGGTCGTTGATACGATGTTGCACTAAAAGTACATTAGTAACATCTTGTGCAACTTGAGTCATAACATTAGCACTGGATGCTTGCACACTAATAGTAGAAACGTAACGATTGCCGGTGAGATAACGCTGAGCAGTTGTGATAGGGATATAGATACGATCATCTGTGTTTTGAAAACCACTACCACCCTTAGGGGCAGTAACTCCAATAACCTTATATTCTGCACCACTAATACGGACAGTTTGCCCAATGGCAGAATTTCCTTCACCGAATAAATCTGTTTGTGTAGTTGGGCCCAAAACTGCCACTCGTGATGCAGAGATATTATTTGCATCAGAAATAAACACACCCTCAGCAACTTGAATGTTGCGCACATCAGTGTAGCTTGCGTTTACACCAATGATGCTTGTATTGGTATTTGTACCGCGTGCAGTCACCTGATATCTCCCCGAAGTTTCTGGAGCAACCGCAGTGACGTTTGATACTTGATTTAAAATAGCATCAACATCTTCAAGTGTCAGTGTTTGCGCTGTGCCACGCCCTTGTGCTACACCACCAAAACCAGCACCACCTTGTGCACCAGGTGTCACTTGTACAAGATTTGCCCCAAGCGACTGAATGCTTGATTGAATGTTGCCTTGTGCACCAGCTCCAATTGCAAGCATCACAATAACGGAAGAAATACCAATAACAATACCGAGAATAGTTAAACCACTACGAACCTTGTTCGCAGAGAGTGCAGTATTTGTTTCGTGAATAATATCTGAAATTTTCATATTAATATTTATGACTAGCACGACGACGAGTATGATTTTTACCATCTTCGACGATATTACCATCACGGAGCACAATAATACGCTCTGCATGTTCTGCAACTTCGCGTTCGTGGGTAATAAGTATGATAGTGCGTCCTTCTTCTTTATTGAGTCGGTCAAACGTATCTAATACAATTTCTCCGGTCTTGCTATCTAAATTACCAGTTGGTTCATCAGCAAGAATCATTGTTGGATTATTGACTAAAGCACGGGCAATGGCGACACGCTGAATCTGACCCCCAGAAAGTTCGTTTGACTTATGATCAAAGTGAGTATTGGGAAGCCCTGCTGATGCAAGTGCCTTATACACTCTCTTTATTCTCTCTTCTTCACTAACTCCAGCATAAACAAGAGGAAGCATCGTGTTTCGTAGGACGGTTGTACGTGGAAGAAGGTTAAACGATTGAAATACAAAACCAATATGCTCGTTGCGAATCTTTGCTAGTTCATCATCAGTAAGCTTAGAAACATCCTTGTCTCCCAAGTGATATGTTCCAGAAGTTGGGGTGTCAAGACAGCCAAGAATATGCATCAAAGTAGATTTACCTGAACCAGAAGGTCCCATAATGGCGACGAATTCACCTTCCTCTATGGTGAATGTTACTCCTTTCAATGCCTGAAAAGTAGTATCACCAGAGCCATATATTTTTGTAATGTTTTTAACTTCTATCATGGTATTATCGTTGAATAAATCCTCCGCCGCCTCCCGTTGGTCGCATTCCTCCACCTCCTTGTCCACCACCAAACAAAGACGGAGCATTTTGCGTATTTGTTGTTTGCGTACCACCAGATGTTATTATGCGCACTACAATTTGATCACCCTCAGCAAGACCAGAAGTAATTTCTGTATTGAGATCATCCGAAAGTCCAATTTCAACAGGAATCTGTAGTGGTGGAGTTTCTGAGACCACTCCTTGTGTCCCTTCTGTATTAAGTAATGATGGGTTAAATATTTGTACAAAAGAGGTACCACCCTGGACGCGTACTGCATTAGCTGGCACGATAAGGGCATCCTGGCTCACGGCGGTAATAATTGAAGCATTAACTGTCATGCTTGGTCTGATGCGAGAGTCTTCAGTATCAAAGGCAATTTTAACCTTGTAACTCACAACCCCCTGAGAAACACTTCCTGTTAAATCAACTTCCACAACTTCTCCTGTTATTGAGAGGTCTTCAATAGCATCAAATTTGAGTGTAGTCTTCTGTCCAACTGATACTTTTACTGCATCGACTTCATTGAGCGTTATCTCTGCAATTTTTTGGTCGGTGATAAGAGTAGCAATAGATGTATTACTTCCTATGGTTTCGCCTTGTTGAACATTTACCGATGCTATTGTTCCAGTGAACGGAGCACGAACAAAATGATCGGAATAAGCTTGTTCACGCTGACGTAAAGAAAGTTGTTCTGAACGAAGAGAAAGTGTACTTGGTCCCGCAAGAAGATCCTCGTAATTATTCTGTGCATCTCGGAGGTTTCTGCGAGCATTGTTAATTGAGTTTCTACCGTTTATACCACTCGATACAATGTTATTTGCAGTTGTTACTAAGCTAGTGACAGACGTGTATGCGCTGTTTGCCTTTGTTAAGTCATGTTCTTCTCGATCACGAAGATACACAACAGCGTCTCTCGCGTACTTGGCAGCCTGAGATACCAATGTTGCGACATCATTTGCTTGAAGAAGTATAGTTTCAATAGTCTCATCGCTCGTACCGTTGGACACCGTTCGATATTCTTTTAACAAATCATTAAGTGGACGTTCAACATTCCATACAGCGTTCTCAGCACGATTGAGATACTCTTTTTCAGTATTACTTAAACCAAAGCGATTTGTGGTATTTAAATACCCATCTCTGTTAAATTCTTCTTTAATTTCAAACATTGTATCAGACATGTCGGCAATTATGGTCGCAAGTGTGGCACGAATGTTGTGTTGAGCATCCTTGAGAGCGATTTCTGAATCAGTGATTTTTTCTTGTGCATTCCTAATATCTCTTTCATCTACAGTTGTAAGTTCAGCATATGAGATGCGCGCACTTTCTAGTTGAAAGAGAGCTTCTGTCGCATCAACTGAAACAATGGTTGCACCACTCGCTATTTTCTGTCCCGCTTTAACATTTACAGATGTGATGTTACCTGATGTTTTTGCACTTATGATTACTTGATTGGAAGCTGACACTTGACCAGTACCAGAAATAGATGAGACAATGGTACCTCGCTCTACTGTACCGAGCATATAGCGAGTTTCAGAACTATCGCCACGTACTACCCCCGCAAGTATATATCCGCCCCACACAAGACCAACAAGTATCACTACACCAATTATTTTGTGTGCCTTCACGAACGTGAATATTTTTTGGATTATAGAGAATTGAAGTAATTTTTTCATAGTATTGTTTAGCGAATTTTCATTTTCATACCTGGATGCTCGGATTCTGGTGGAGGTGGAAGTATGCGAACAAGCTTTGCGTCAATTTGCCCTTCATCATTTGGAGTACCTAAAACAACTACAAAACTTCCCACTTCAAGCTTGTCAGCTGTTATACTGTCCCGAAACTCACGAATTTCCGTATCGTTCCCGACGACAACAGTCTTTTCAAGATTGTCTGGACCAGCTACTACGACAAGCGGTAATGAGATGCTCACTATCTCTCCAACAGCACCATGTCCTCCAGGAATATTCATACCACTTGGCATTCTCTGTTGGAAAAATCCTCCTCGAGGATCTCTGAAATTCCGCTCAAAATTATCACCGAAACGATGTGCGAAAGATGCCCTGCGTTCACCAACAGCGACACCTGATTGGAAAATTATCAATGCGATGATTGCGATAAAAATACCAATGAGTACTCCTTTAAATGATTGTGATTGTATGTAGTCTTTTATATTCATATGATTTTGATTAATTGCTAAATGAAGGCATTAAATTTGGTTTTGCATTTCGCACAAAAACTCGAAGCGAAGTCAGTAGTACAGCAATCGCAACAAGTGACAAGGTAATTCCGAGTAATGGCAAGGCTTCAACTAATGAGAGAGATAACTCTTTCCAATACGAGAGAGCTATATCGGGGTCAGAAAATAGAAGCGAGAAGTAACTATAGAAACTTGTTTGATAAAATCCTTGAAGCATATATTTAAAGGCAAATACTGCTCCAAGCGATGAGGCTACTACTGTTGAAAGTGCCCCTAATACATATATTCGAGCACGACGAATCTCTTCGTGCTTTATGGAAGCAAGAATCTTTCCTCGAAGTCCATTTGGTAACTCTAATCTGTCCATACTATATATACGAAAACAGGATGCATTTTGGTGCATCCTGTTTTTTCGCTTTACTTAAGCAGTTCGAGCTTCAATGAGACGGCGCATTGCAACCAACCCTCTTCGGTGCTGACTCTTTACTGTGTGCAGAGGTCTTTTAAGTACTTTTCCTATTTCCTCAAAAGTCATACTGCTTGTGTGACGAAGTGTGAGCACTTCTTGATATTGAGGATTGATTTGCAAGAGAAGCTCTTCTAGATATCTAGCATCTTGTGCTTGTGCCAATAATTCGTCAGGTAGTGGACTGCTGTCAGCAAGAGTTGCTTCTAATACATTTTCATTATCTGTATTAGTTGCAAAAGCAGAAAAAGGAATTTCTTTCTTTTTTCGAAGCCAATCAATGGCAGTATTTTTTACGATACTAAAAAGCCACCCACGGAAACTATTTCCAGGAACAAACTTCTGCATATTTTTCCACGCTTTAGTGAAAGATTCTTGAGTAATATCTTCTGCGACCTGAGCATCACCAGTTAATTTAACTGCAAAATTGTACGCGTCCGAAAGATACCGATCAATAAGAAAAGAAAGGGCTTTTTCGTTCCCTTCAAGATAGTCAGAAATTAATTGATCGTCTGTTTTCTTCATATATACAGTAAGTATAACATAAAATTAGTTCTCCTCATAAGATTAAAATGCGAGTGTTAATTCTTTATCTTTATACACAATCCTACTTCTTAAATTTGCCAGCAATTCTCTTTTCTCACTCACGATCCCTTCTTTGAGAATATATTTCGCATAATTTCGTATATCAGTTTCAGTATTTTTCTTTATCTTATCAGTTGAACCAAGTACTGATCTTTGGAATATATTGAATCGTGCAATCTCATCTTCTAGTTTTTGTCTCATACCAAGCTCGTTGATATTTACCTTATCTAATATCTTTAACATTTCAGTGATTAAGTCTTCCTCACGAATATATTTGTTTTTACAATTCCTGTCTCTTGACCTGCTACATGAGTAGTAAATGTATTTTGTATGCGTTCCATCTTTTAATTGTTTCCATTTTTCTTCTGCTGATATACCAGATTCGCAATATCCGCAAGTGAATAATTTAGTAAATGCAAATTCTTTATT
>DAOLDC010000021.1:0-8453 GCA_035327525.1 Minisyncoccota bacterium
AGCGCGTCACTGATAATGACGAGGTCCCAGGTTCAACTCCTGGATCGCGCACCAATAATGGGTTGCTGGTTATTGTATTTTACTCAATCAAATTTGTTTCCACTTCTATTGTGACTCCAAAATTCTTTTTTACCCCATCTATTATTTTGTCTCTAGTGTTGATCAGATCTGCAAAAGTGGCGTTTCCTTTGTTTATCAAAACCAATGCACTTTTTTCTGAAACTCTGATTTTTCCCATGTCTTTGCCTTTGAATCCGGATTTTTCTATTAGCCAACCGCCAGATAATTTCACGAATCCCGCCTCGGCCTTGTATTGTGGTATATCTTTGAATTTTGATATCAATTCGTTCGCGACTACAGTTGTAACTATTGGATTTTTGAAAAAAGATCCGCAATTTGGGTCTGTTTGTGGATTTGGTAATTTCGCACTACGAATTTCCAAAACAGCTTTTCTAATTTCTCTCAAAGTTGGTTTTTTGTTTTTCTTGGTCAAAAAATATATTGCTAAATCCTTGTAAACAGGCATTTCTGGTTTTTTCTTTGAAAGCCGAAAGGATACATTCAAAATAATAAATCTGCCTGGATTTTTTTTGAAAATACTGTTTCTGTATTGAAAGTCACAGTCTTGATTTGTTATTTCAAAAAGTTCTTTTGTCTCTAGGTCGAATGTTCTAACATGAGTCAAAACATTACTGATTTCTTGACCATATGCACCGATGTTTTGGACAGGGCATGCACCAACAGATCCGGGAATTCCAGACAATAATTCTAGACCAGAAAAATTATTTTTTACTGACCATTCCACCAATTTATCCCAATTTGTGCCCGCACCAACATCTATATTTGCTCCAAAATTATCTTCATAGACTTTTAGTATTTCGTCTATTTTTATTTTTACAAAAGTTTTGTTGTGTAATCCGTCATTAAAAACAATATTCGAACCCTCACCAATAATCATAATTGGCAGATTCTCAGACTCTTTCATTTCTACTATTTTTTTTATTTCACCCTCGTTTTCTACTTCGATCAAATTCTTGACTGTCCCACCAATTTGTAAAAACGAGAGGTTTTTTAGATCGGCATCTTCATAAATTTTCATATTGTTGTATTGCTATTATTGTAGCACTTCTAGTGTGGATTAAAAACTTTTACTATATATCATGTATGATATAATATTTTTATGTCAAAACAAAATGATCAACAAAAAATTGGAGAATTAATAAGAAATATTAGAAAGAGTAAGGGTTTGACGCAAAGTGATTTTGCAAAATCTCTAAAAACTTCACAAAGTGCTGTGGCTAGAATGGAGAAAGGTGGACAGAATTTTACCACACACGAGTTAGCAAAAATTAGCGAAGTTCTCAACAGGCAAATTATTTCTATTTCTGATTCCGTTGACTTCGAAATAAATGGCGGAAGAAAATTGAGTGGATCTATTTCAACAAACACATCAAAAAACGGCGCATTAGCATTGTTGTTTGCATCTCTTTTGAACAGCGGAGTGACAGTTATTCGATCAGTTCCAAAAATAGAAGAAATAAATCGCGTAATAGAATTTTTCCTTGCAGTTGGAATTTCTATAAAATGGATAAATAATAACGATTTGGAAATTCGCCCACCCCAAAAAATGGATTTGAAGAATATGATGCATGAGTCTGCAAAAAGAATTAGATCAAGTCTATGGATAATTGCACCAATGTTGAAATACGCAAAAGAGTTTGTCTTGCCAAATGCTGGTGGATGCAAAATGGGATCCAGAACTATTGCGGCTCATCAGTACGGATTAGAAGAAATGGGTATAAAAATAGAAACAAAATCAGATCACTACAAAATTTCCTACAAAAAATTAAAATCAGCAGAAATAGTGATGTATGAGATGAGCGATAGTGCCACGATAAATGTCTTGTTGGCAGCAGCTCAAATTCCACAAGAAACAATTATAAAATTTGCATCAGCAAATTATCAAGTTCAAGACGTTTGTTTTTTCTTAAAGAAAATCGGTGTACAAATAGAAGGTGTTGGAACATCAACAATGAGGGTTCGTGGAGTAGAAAAAATCGATGGTTCTTTTGAACATTTTGTTAGTGAGGATCCAACTGAAACAATGTTTTTTATTGCCGCCGGACTGGTTACAGATTCAAATCTAAAAATAAAAAGATGCCCAATTGATTTTCTTTCACTTGAATTATTAAAATTAGAAAAAATGGGTTTGAAATACAAAAAAAGCGAAGTCTACAAGTCAAAAAATGAAGAAACAAATCTGGTTGATTTGGAAATTTTCCCATCAAATTTAAAGGCGCTTCAAGATAAAATCCACGCACAACCTTATCCAGGAATCAATACTGATAATTTGCCATTTTTTGCTACGATTGCTGGTTTTGCTGAAGGTACAACCCTTATTCATGATTGGATGTGGGAAAATAGAGCAATATATTTTACGGAATTATCAAAATTGGGATTTGATATACATTTGGCAGATCCGCACAGAGTTTATGTTACAGGCAAAACTGCTCCGAAGGCAACACAAATTGTTTGCCCTCCAGCGCTACGCCCAGCAACCATAATTTTGGTTGCGATGTTGGCAGCTCCAGGAAAATCTATTTTGCGAAATGTTTATTCAATTCGTCGTGGATACGAAGAAATTGCAGAGCGACTAAATTCATTGGGTGCTGATATAAAAGTTTTGAAGGGGATTTAAATAAAATAAAAAGTGTGTTAATATATTGAACCTGTATCGAGTTTTAAAAAAATAAAAAATAAATAAAAATGATCTTAAAGAAGAAAACAAAAATAGTAGCAACAATTGGTCCAGCAACAGAGAGTGAAGAAATGTTAACAAAATTATTAAAATCTGGATTAAATGTTATCCGCATGAATTTTTCGCACGGTGATTTTGCAGAGCATCAAAAAAAGGTCAATAATGGTCGTGCTGCCTCAAAAAAGACTGGCATTCCAGTAGCTTTTTTGCAGGATCTTGGCGGTCCAAAAATTAGACTTGGTGAGTTTAATACAGAATCTGGTCGGATTAATATAAAAAAAGGTCAAATTTTTGTTTTGACAACTCGAAAACTAAAAGGTGATGAAACAATTTCACATGTAAACTATGAAAAACTTCCAAAAGAAGCAAAAGTTGGTGAACGAATTATGCTTGATGATGGAAAAAAGAGATTGGAAATTTTGGAGATAAAGGGTACTGAAATTATTTGTAAAGTAATTGTTGGCGGAGAATTGAAAGGGCGCCGTGGAGTAAATTTGCCCGATACTGATATTTCCATTTCCTCTCTGACCCAAAAAGATAAAGATGATTTGAAATTTGGTATAAAAAACAAAGTAGATTTTTTTGCCCTCTCTTTTGTCAGACGTCCTAGTGATATTACAGAACTAAGAAATATTTTAAAAAAAGCAAAATGTAGTGCTGGAATTATTGCAAAAATAGAAACTCCACAAGCTGTAAAAAACATTGATGAAATAATTTCATTATCAGACGGAATAATGGTTGCTAGAGGGGATTTGGCAATTGAAGTTCCAGCAGAAGAGGTTCCGTTGATTCAAAAAAATGTAATAAATAAATGTAATTTGGTTGGAAAACCGGTTATTACAGCAACTCAAATGTTGGAATCAATGATTCATTCACCAGTTCCAACACGTGCCGAAGTTTCTGATATTGCTAACGCTATTTTGGATGGAACAGATGCTGTTATGTTGTCTGAGGAAACAACTCTTGGTGAATATCCACTGGAGGCTGTTGAAATAATGGCAAAAGTAGCAAAAAGAACCGAAAGTGATTATTTGCATGAACAATTACTTTCTGCAAAAGATTTGATGCACGACAAAAGCATTAGTGGTGCAATATCTGCTTATGCTGTCAAAACAGCTCACAAAGTAGACGCAAAATTTATTGTCTCTTTGACAAATTCTGGATCTGGCGCACGCGCAATTTCAAAACATCGCCCATCGTTTCCAATTTTGGCTTTTACTCCAAAAGATGAAACAATGAGAAAATTGGTTCTAAGTTTTGGATGTTGGGTATTCAAAATTGCAAAATATACTGATTTTCAACATGCAATTAATGACATAAGAAAAAATGTTTTGAAAAATAAATTAGCATCAAAAGGTGATAAATTTGTTGTTGTTGCTGCACGACCATTCGGAAATGGTGCCGAAACAAATATGATTTTGGTTGAGACGGTTTAGTATTATTTTTTATTTGCAATATATAGAAAAATATACTTAAATGACTGTATGTTATACATAGTTGCAACACCAATTGGAAATCTGGAAGACATTACATTACGCGCCATTCGCGTACTTGCTGAAGTCGATTTTATTTTGGCAGAAGATACAAGAAACACCAGAAAACTTCTAAACCATCTTGAAATAAAAACTCCAACAATTAGTTTTCATGAACATAGTCGCGAAAATGATTACGAAAAAATTTTCCAGCTTTTGCGCGATGGCAAAAAACTAGCACTAGTGACAGACGCTGGAACACCAGCAATTTCTGATCCTGGATCAAAATTGGTTGCAAGAATTCAGGAAATGATTGTGAGCGGGGAATTGTCAGATATAAAAGTAATTTCAATACCCGGCCCGAGTTCTTTGACTGCAGCAATTTCTATTGCTGGTATCAAAAAGACCAGCTTTTATTTTGCTGGATTTTCTCCACACAAAAAAGGTCGAGAAACTTTTTTCAAAAATTTATCGGAAAAAATTGATGATGAAACTTTTTTTGTTTTTTTTGAATCACCACATAGAATTATGAAGGCAATTGAGTCTCTAAAAAAATTCTCGCCAGACAAAAATGTTGTAATAGTAAAAGAGGTCAGCAAGATTTTTGAGGAAGTTTTTGCTGGCAAACCTGCTGAATTGGCACAAATATTTCAAGCAAATCCAGACAAATTACGCGGAGAATTTGTAATTATGGTTTACTAATTTGAAAATCGTCTTTTGTATTACGGGTTCAGGTGCTTGTTTGGAAAATATTCATTTTGCATAGAATTTTATTATGATATAATCATGGAATTATGAAAATTTATAAAACACTTTTTGTTATTGGTTTACTAGTTTTATTGACTCCCTTTTTTGGCTTTCCATCATCATTTGAAGTAATACTCAATATAATATTTGGTTCATTCTTGATATTGATGGCTATCTCTATAAAATTAAAGAAAATATATCAACACCACTCTGAAATGGAATCAAATCCAAAAAATAATTCATTCGATACAAATAGAACAGATAGTATATCTGACACAGAAGATGTTATCTTAGAAAATATTTCGTCAAATGATTCTGACATAGATTTTACAAACGAAAATTCAATAATAAATGAGCAAGAACAAGACCAAAAATAAAGATATTTTTTTATTTGGTTTTATACCATTGATTATTATTTTTGCTGGAATTTCTTTTTTTATTGGACCAAAAATATTTACAGTCAATTATGATGTTGCCAGTCAGAACAAACCACTAGATATTGATTCTTCAAATATTTTACAAAATTCTAATGAAGAAAACATATTAGAACAAACACATTCGCCAGAAAAAATAAAATATATAAAAACTCCTGAAATTGTAAAATCTATATATATGACAGCCTGTGTTGCTGGAACACCAGGTTTTCGTCAAAATCTTATCGATTTAGCAAAAGAGACCGAAATAAATTCTATTATTATTGATATAAAAGATTTTAGTGGAACTATTTCCTTCAAAACCGATAATCCTAAATTACTAGGAGTAAATGGAACCGGATGTCGTGCTTCTGATATGGCAGATCTAATAAAAGAATTACACAAAAATGGTATTTATGTTATTGGACGCGTTACCGTTTTTCAGGATCCATATTACACAAAAATCCGTCCAGATTTGGCAGTCAAAAAATCTAGCGACGGGAGTGTTTGGAGGGATTACAAGGGTATAAGTTTTATCGATGTTGGCGCAAAAGAATATTGGGATTATGTTATTGAATTATCAATTGAATCTCATAAAATTGGTTTTGATGAGATAAATTTTGATTATGTTAGATTTCCTTCCGATGGAAACATGAAAGATATACATTTTCCTTTTAGCGAAAAAGTAATTTCTGAAAATGGAAAATTTGGAAAAGCAATTGTGTTAGAAAATTTTTTCAAATATTTGTACGAAGAAATTTCAAAATATAACAAAAATTTAGAAAATCCAATGATGACTTCTGTTGACCTGTTCGGAATGGTAACAACCAGTACTGATGATTTGAACATTGGGCAGGTTTTGGAAAGGGCACTTCCTTATTTTGACTATATAGTTCCAATGGTTTATCCATCCCATTACCCACCACATTTCAATGGTTGGTCAGACCCAAACAAATATCCTTACGAATTGATTTATTTTGTTATGAAATCTGCTGTTGAACGCGTTGAAAATTTCAAAAACAATTTGGAAATCTCAGAAAAAATCAGAGAAAGAGTTTCTGTAGAACAATTGAGAACATGGATTCAAGATTTTAATTACGGCGGTACATATGGTCCAAATGAAATTCGTGCTCAGATTGATGCCTCTGTTGATGCGGGTGTAAAATCCTGGATGATATGGTCTCCAAGTAATAGATATACAAGGGGAGCACTAGAATAAAAAACAAAAAATCAAATGCAAAAAAATTTTTTGAATTACAAAAATATTCATTTTATCGGAATAGGTGGAATAGGAATGTCCGCATTGGCGCGTTTTTTCAAATCAAAAGGAAAAAATGTTTCCGGATCTGATTCTTCCGATTCAGAAATAATTCACGACCTGATTTCAGAAGGAATGCAAATAAATATCGGTCACAAAGGAGAAAATTTACCAAAGGATATTGATTGTATTATTTATACACTTGCAATTGGGCAGGATAATCCGGAATTTTTATCAGCGCACTCTCGTAATTTACCGATTTTTACGTACGCCCAAATGTTGGGACAAGTTTCGTCTGGAATGTTTACAATTGCAGTTTCTGGAACACATGGAAAGACAACAACAACCGCAATGGTGGATTCTGCACTTCGTGGGGCAGGAATAATGCCCAACATGATTGTCGGCAGTCTATTATCAAAAAACAGTTCGCAATCAAAGAATAGTTCACAATCAAAAAATAGAACAAATTTTTTGGCAGGTGAAGGTGTTGGTTCGGAAATTTTTGTGGCGGAGGCTTGTGAATACAAAAAATCTTTTTTGAATTTGTCTCCAAATATTTTGATAATAACAAATATCGAGGCGGATCATCTTGATTTTTATAAAGATTTGGCAGATGTAAAATCTGCATTTATGGAAATGGCTGACCATGTTGCATCCGACGGCGCCATAATTTGTGATTTTGATGACAAAAATGTCCAAGATATTATAAAAAAGTATGATAATTGTATAAATTTTCGTAAATATATTGAGCAGATCCCAGAGTTGTTTGTAATTGGCGAGCATAACAAGAGAAACGCCGCAGCAGCTCTGGCTGTTTGTGATTTTATAAAAAACAATTCAACATCTCTTTTTGATCCAAATATCGAGGTAAATATTGAAGGCGCAAAAATCGGCCTAAAAAATTTTCGTGGAACATGGCGAAGAATGGAATTTCATGGGCAAAACAAAAACGGCGCAATAATTTATGATGATTATGGTCATCATCCAACAGAAATAGAAGCAACTCTTTCTGCTTTGAGTAATAAATTTCCAGAAAAGAATTTGATAGTTTTTTTTCAACCGCACCTATATTCTAGAACAAAAATATTGTTTGATGACTTTGTGAACGTTTTTAAAAAATATTTTTCTGTTGAAAAAAACAAATTATTTTTGCTACCAATATATGCTGCCAGAGAAAAAGAAGATATTTCCGTTTCGTCAGAAATTTTGGCTCAAAAAATCGATGGAGCAATCGCACTAAAAGATTTTGACGAAGCTCGTGCTGAAATTGCAAAATGTTCGCAAAACGATATCGTCTTGTCATTAGGGGCAGGTGATGTTTATCATATTCTAAATTAGTTTTTGTTTTGCTACATATTTGATATAATTAATCCAAACAGTAGTTTCAAAAAAAATTATGGAAAATCCAGAGCAAATTACATATTTTGCGGATACAGACGCCAGAAACAAGCGTGTGCGTTTTGGCATCAAAGCAAAAGATAGAACCAGACACGTCTATGTGATCGGAAAAACTGGTATGGGAAAATCTACACT
Organism: Minisyncoccota bacterium; assembly: GCA_035327525.1. Lineage (GTDB taxonomy): Bacteria > Patescibacteriota > Minisyncoccia > Phycocordibacterales > JAACPR01 > JAKLEX01. The sequence goes on from DAOLDC010000021.1 coordinate 8,182, forward strand.
CTTGGAAAATATGGCGGTTCAGGATATTCGCAACGGTAACGGATTTGCCTTTATCGATCCACACGGAAAAACAGCCGATTTGTTGTTGGAATATATTCCCAAGGAGAGAATGAATGATGTTATTTATTTTGCTCCATTTGATATGGATTATCCAATCGCTTTCAATGTTATGGAAGATGTTGGATATGACAAGAGACATTTGGTCGTATCGGGATTAATGAGTACTTTCAAAAAAATCTGGGTTGATGCATGGTCTGCCAGAATGGAATATA
>DAOLDC010000022.1:0-8229 GCA_035327525.1 Minisyncoccota bacterium
GCAAAATTTTGGAGTTGAAGGAAAAGTATAAAATCAAGTTGGATTAGGTTTTTTTAAAAGCAAAACACAAGCAAAATGATTGAAAAAAAACCACAAAACAAAAACGCTGTAATTAGCCTGATCGTTGCTATGGCACGCGATAGTCGAGTTATTGGGAAAGTGGGCGGTGGGATGCCGTGGCATATCAGCGAGGACTTAAAAAATTTCAAAAAAATTACGACTGGGCACATTGTTATAATGGGTAGAAAAACTTGGGAGGAATTTGGCGGTCGCCCACTTCCAAACAGAATCCATATTGTAGTAACAAGAGACAAAAATTACTCTGTCCCAGAAGGACATTTTGTTTGTGGCTCCATAGAAAATGCAATCGAAAAAGCAAAAGAAATTGAATTTGCGATCAATGATAAAACCTACACGTCGGAGATTTTTATAATTGGCGGAGCGCAAATATATGAACTTGGTCTAAAATACGCGGATAGAATCTATGCGACACTGATCGATATTCCAGCTGATTCCGATATAAACAAATCTAGCGGTGCCAAATTTCCAGATTACATCAGTTCCGGTTTTACAAAAATAATTTCTAGTAGAAAATCGCGTGACGAAAATTATGAATATGAATTTGTTGTACTTGAGAAGTGAATGAATTTTGTTAATGAAGCAAAAAACCACAAGAATGCTTTTTGAGTTTCTCCGCAGTCTTTTTTGGTCAAGTGCAACTTGACGAAAAAAGGAGTCGAGGACTGAAACGAAAAAAATATTCTTGTGGTTTTTTTGTTTACTTTACATCAACACCCATTGATCGACATGAACCTTCGATTATTTTTATTGCGCCATTTATGTCATTGGCATTCAAATCAACCATTTTCTTTTCGGCAATTTCACGAATTTGTGCCTTTGTAATTGTACCAACTTTTGTGGTCATGTTTTGGCCTGATCCCTTGTCTTTTTTGATTGCTTTCAAAATAAGTGCAGTTGCTGGAGCAGTTTTGTATTCTAGTGAAAAACTACGATCTGCATAAACTGTGATAATTGTTGGAACTACTTCTCCCATTCTGTCGCGGGTTTCGGTATTGAATTTGTTGATAAATTCACCAATATTGATACCAGCCTGTCCCAGTGTTGGACCAAGTGGTGGAGCAGGTTTTGCTTGTCCTCCCGTTGCTTGAACTTTTATTATTTTTTGTACTTTTTTGGCCATAATTTCAAATTATTTTTGTTTTTGTTGTGAAAACGATACTATCACAGCTTGCTGACTATATCAAGTATTTATATTTTTTTGACTTGTAGGAAATCCAATTCTACAGGCGTTTCTCGACCGAACATTGATACATTTACTTTTATTTTTCCCCTACTTTCATCAACCTCATCAACCCTACCCTCCAATTCTTTGAATGGTCCATCTACCACCATCACAATATCTCCTACTAACAAATCAATTTTGTGTTTTGCGGTGTCGGTCTTCATTCTTGAGAACAAATCTTCTACTTCTTTTGTAGAAAGTGGAACAGGATAAACTCCAGATCCAACAAATCCTGTAACGCGAGGAGTATTTCTAACAACATACCATGAGTCGTCAGTAACAATCATGTCAACAAGAACATAACCTGGATAGATTTTTTCATCGACTTCTACTCTTTTGTTACCTTTTATTTTTATCTTTTTTTCTGTAGGAACTAGAACATTGAATATTTTGTCACCCATTGCTAGTGACTCTATTCTCTGTTGTAGATTTTTTGAGACTGCGTTTTCGTATCCAGCATAGGTGTGGATTGCATACCAGTTACGCTCTCTTGATGGTTGTTGTTTTGACATAATGAATTTTTTTATTTTTTAATAATAAATTTATGTATTATAGATATTTATTTCAAGAAATATTCTTTGACAATATCAGTAAACAAATAATCAAACAATCCAACATATATAGCAACAATAATAGAAATAATTATAACTAATATTGTGTATATAATTGCCTGTTTTCTAGTTGGCCAACTAACATGCTTCAATTCGCTCTTTGTTTCTTTTATATAATTTATTAATCCCATGTTTTTTTCTGTTATTTTTTGTTCTATTTAAAAAAGCCCTTTCGGGCATGACATTAACTATAATATCATAAGGGCTTTTTTAGTCAAATATTGGACTATATCGAATAAATCTATTTGTGCTTATTTTATCTGATATACAACATAAACGCTTGATGAAATTACATTTTCACCTACCGGAATATTTGGTGCTACTGCCATATCCATAGATTTTGCACTACCCTCAAAACCTCCCCTTCCATCTGCATATGGATAATAATTTTCTTCATTGAATGAGATTATTTTTACTAATTTTACATCTAGACTTTTTGCCAAATCCTCGGCTTTTGCTCTAGCATCTTTGATCGCAAGATCAAGTGCCTCTTTTTTTAGAGAATCAAAATCGTCAACAGTAAAAGAAAGTCCGCCAACATTACTGATTCCAAGTGTTCCAATTCCACTCAACAATTCACCAGCTTTTGATGTATCGCGAACTTTTACATTTATTGATTGTGATACTTCGTAACCAACCAAATTTTGTCTGCCAGGCGGACAATGAAACGCTGTGCAAATTCCCTGTATCCATTCATATTTTGGATAGACACTGTAATTTGATGATTTGATATCTTTTTCTTCAACTCCGTTTTGTTTCAAAAAATCAATTGCTTTGTTTATTTTTTCAGCAGAAATGTTTTGTGCAGATTCTACACTTTCTGAAGCTTCGGTAACTGTAAAATCAAATGATGCGATATCTGGTATTGCATTGACTTCACCTTTTCCATTTACAGAAATAGTATTCGTATATGGTGCATCTTTGAAACTATTTTTTGCTTGAACGAGTAGAAAAATAGAAAAAATAACTGTCACAACCAAAATTGACGCTGTTATAAAACCAAATGCATATCTCCAATCTTCAAAAATTTTCTTTAAAAACATATATTTATATTAAATTGATAATTTACTATTATACACCAACTAGGCCCGATAGGCATCAAGCAAATTATTGAACAGTGATGCAACGGTCATAGGACCGACACCGCCCGGAACCGGAGAAATCATCTTGACCTCAAAATCACCCAATGAAACATCACCCCGGATTTTGCCATCTCTGTCTGTTGATATTCCAACATCGACTATTATCTGATTCTTTGTGACATGATCCTTTGTTAGAATCCCAGGTTTTCCAACTGCAGAAATTATAATGTCAGCGTTTTTTGTAAAATCCGCCAAATTGTCTGTGTAGCTGTGACAAATTGTAACCGTTGCGTTTTTGTTCAAAAAATATATCGCTGTCGGTTTCCCCACCAAATCGGATCTACCAATTATTACTATTTTTTTTCCAGTAACATCAATATTGTTGTCGATAAAAATTTCAGCGATTCCTCTGGTTGTGGCTGGCACAAAAAAATCAGAATCGTTTTGAAAAAGTTTTGACCTGTTGGTCGGAGTCATTCCATCTATATCTTTTTTTGGATCAATTGCTGTCAGAATTGCTGATTTGTCGAGAGTTTTTGGAATTGGTAGTTGAACAATAATTCCGTGTGTCTCATTGTCTTCATTTACTTTTTTTATTTTACCAATCAATTCTGTCGTCTCTATCGATTCATCAAATTTCAAGACTTCGGCGATGGCACCGATTTTTTGTGCAAATTTTATTTTTCGAGAAATATATATTTCTGAAAATTTATTATTTCCAATTTGGAAAATAACTAATTTTGGCTTTTTGGACAATGGCGAAATTTGCTCGGTTAGTTGCCGAGCAATTTTTTCGCTTAGTTTTTTTCCGTCTAGTATTTGCATTTGGCAGATTATTCGGTGATTTATTCAGCTGACTGTTCTAATTGTGACAAAATTTGATCTATAATACTGATCCAGTTTGCTACTGGTAATGCACCGCTTGCAACCAATCTGTCTCCGTTTGCAGTAAATATCACATTATAAGGTGTTCCGACCTGACCGGCTGTTGCATCTAGAATTTCTCTATAATCTTCTTCAATATCAGCAACATGTCGCTCTTCTGACATACACAAATTGAATTCAGAAACATTCAATCCGACCATTTCAGCAATTACTGGTAATTGATTTAGGTCCAATCCATCATTTCCATTGGTCATTTCATATAGAATATTTGTGTAATCCCAGAATTTTTGATTACCTCCAACTGATCCGGCACATTCTAGAGCATGGGCTTCTATTACGGCTTTTCTGTGAAGTGAAACCAGTGGTAAATGTCTATAAACCCATGAAACTTTGCCATCATAAATTTCAATAACTTCTTTCAAATTGTCGTGGAGTACAGAACAAAAAGGACATTCTGTATCAGAATATTCGACGATTATAATAGGACTATCCAAACTACCCAAAATATAGTCTGAAGCATTTGGTGGTCGAATTGTTGTAATATCAGCTGTTTGAGCATTGGTTCTAATAGAAGCAAACTTTGCGTTTGTTGTTCTCATAAAATTATTATATTGAACCATCAAAGCATTGCTGGAATCACCTCCAGAATCTCTAGTAAAGAAAACTGCTCCGCCGATCAATACTCCGGCGATTAATATAGAAACTGCTACCCAAATACTACTGTTATTATTTCCGTCCATAAATTTATGATTAATTTGTAATAAAACTAATAATAAACCATTTTTAGTTATAAGTAAAACATTTTTGATCATGATCAAATTTGCCAAATTTTTGGCATAAAAAAGTGAGCCCCGCTTCTATTGAAGTCGGGGCTCGTTTATTTTATTTTTTGCAATTTTCAGCAATCCTGCCGAAAGATCGGAAAGAAAACCGTAGTTCCCTTCGTGACAGATGTTTTCTCGTCGATTATTTCGGTGGAAAAGCACCAGCCGTTTTTCCATTTCAATCTGAGCAGTCCGGGCAATCGCGTTGGTGATTTCACCACCATTGCGTTTTCGCCTGTTACTGACAGCGGAAAAACCGGCAGACCAATTCCCTGTTGCGCAATCAGATGAATGACTTCTGGAACGAGTAATTCAACTGCCGACAGGTCATCTGGAGAATTTCCCAGTTTGTTGATGGTGTCGAAAATCAAAATACTTTCCGACACAATTTCACCATACATCAGTCTCGATTCCAGTTTTTCTGTATATCTACGTAAATACAGATTGCGTGTCAAATTATCAACGCTGGTAATTTTGACCGGTAGGTGCGGTTCGATCGAATACATCACCATGTGATGTTCTCCATGCGCAACATCTGCACACAGGACATCGCGAGTATCAAGCTCATCCGTTTTGGGAATCGTTATGTTGCCAATAATTCTCATCCAGTCGATTGGGGCTTTGTTACATATTGTCATCGCCGTTCTCCTTGTTTTGTTGTGATACAGATTTTTGCTCGACAGTTTGGTTTGCCGCAGTTTTTTTCGCAGTTTGTTGTGCGACAGTTTGATTTGTTCTCCAAAAAATTACAATGTGCTCTGTAAAAACTATAACTTATTAGTGAATTTTTGTAAAATAAATAAAAAGTAAGTTCAATTCAGTCTTCAAAGATTTTACAATATCAAATGGGTGACTACTGGGAGTTGAACCCAGACTAAAAGCTCCACAAGCTCTTGTGCTACCGCTACACCATAGCCACCATAATGCTACCGATAATTCGGCGCCTCCTCTTTTATACCAGAAAAATGGTTAGAAAGTCTAGCCATTGCATATAACAAACTAGATAATCTGTTCAAATAGGACAGAGTTGTCTTGTCGACTTTTACCAAATTTTCGTCGCTGACCGCAACAACTCGCCTCTCTGCTCGACGCGCAATTGTTCGAGCAAAATCAAACAAACTAGATAACTGACATCCACCAGAAACAAAAAAAGTTTTTATCGGGGGCATGTTTTTTTCTGCTTCGACAATATAATTTTCTAAAATTTTTATTTTTTCCTCAACAATCGTTTTTGGCGCACCAGCGATTTGGGCTTGGATTATGAATAAATTCTGCTGAACATCGCCAATTATTTGCTCAAAGTTTTTGCCATCAGAAAATTTGAAGTTTTCTGATGTTTGGGCGACTGGAGCGTCGGTGTCGTGTGCGATGGTGGTATTGTGTGCGGTGTTTGAGGCGACTGAAGTGTTGGCGAATTTTTTTGAATTAAAAAAATTTCTAGATTCTAATTTTGCAAATCCTAAATAAGAATTTATTTCGTCCAATGAGCCCAACGCTTCTGCAACAATAGAACTTTTTGAAAATCTTTGGTCACAACCAAAAGCGTATGTCGTTCCATCGTCCCCTTTTCCAGTAAAAAGTGCCATAGAATTTATTTGCGATTTATTTAAAATTTATAATAATTTATTTGGAACTTATTTTGATATTTTTTTAGAACAGGCCGAACAATTTTGCAGTGAATAGAACATACAATAACAGGAACATCACACCTTCTTGAACATGAATTCTTCTTGAAATTCCAGAAAAAACAAACAATATTGTGGCTATAATCAACATTGGCAAACCGATTGTAAGCGTTTGATTATCAAGCATAATTGTTCCAAACAATCCCGGCAATCCAACAACTACCAGAATGTTGAAAATATTTGAACCGAATATATTTCCAAGTGCAACATCAGATTGGTGGCGCAATGCCGCTTTTCCTGAAACCAATAATTCTGGTAATGACGTTCCAATCGCGACTGCGGTAATTGTAATAACTCCAACGCCAATATTCAATAAATTAGAAAGTGCGACAACTGAATCAATCAGATAATGTGAACCAACTGACAAACCGACGACTCCAAGTAATAGAACAAAAATATCATTGGCGGTTATTTTCGGTCGGCTCGCTTTTAGTGCTTCTATTTCGTGCTCCTCGTCAGCACCCTCGTCTTTATACATCAATGAGAATCCCAAATATACAATGTATGTAACAAGCAAAAATGCTGATTCAAAAAAAGTAACTTGACCATCATGAACAATCACAAAAAATATTGCGGTTGTAATTGCAATCAATGGCAAATCCAGATCAATTAAATCCTTTGAAACTGTCAGTCTGCGTCCTAATATGGCAGATATTCCAACTACCAATAATATATTTGCGATATTGGAACCCATTGCATTGGCGGTAACAATCTCTGAAAAACCACGAAATACGGCGACTCCGGAAGAAATAAGTTCGGGTAATGATGTTCCCGTGGCAACAATAGTAACTCCAACAATAAAAGGAGAAAGTCCAACTGCCAAACCAATTTTTTCTGAACTAGTTAATAACCAATCGGCTCCTTTTACCAAAACGAATAATGAGGCTATAAAAACAACAACCCATATAAATAATGTCATATCTAAAAATTATAACAGATATAAAAATAAAAATACATTTGACTTATCCCAACAAATAATTATTATAAGAAAAAGGTTCAAGGATGTTCTTTGAGATCAGGAGCAACAGGAGCAAACTGGTAGAAATACCAAAACAAACAAAGGAGTGTGTAGAATGTTAGAAGAAATTATTCGACAAGGACCACTGAAAGATGTTGTGATAAAACAACACGATACTGGCAGAGTTTTCTTGAGATCAAAACCTACCATTGAGGTTGCGCCAGAAGAATTTGACATTGTTAGTCGGAAAAAAGCTATTATGGTGACAAGTGTTGCCAAAATTATTTTTCGATTACTCGAAGAAAATGGTATCAAAACCGCTTTTATCGATGAGTTGAGCGAATTACATGAATTGAGGCAGAAAAGATGCGTAATGTTTCCTGCCACTTTTATTGTCAGGCGGGTTGCATTTGGAACATACCCAATTCGAAATCCATATATCGAATTTGGTACTGAAATGTCGACACCGATTGTTGATATTTTTTTTCAGACAGACAATCCGAGTGTTGGTACGGGTCACTTTTCTGTGATACCACCGCACCGGAGAATGCCCATTCAGATTCTGCACGATGACGAAGGAAAAATCGCCAACATCATCCTGCACCATCCAAATTATCCAAATATGGCACACCATCAGTGCCGTATGTCGATCAATGCATTTCCAAAATCAAGAAAAACTCTTGAGGAAAGATTGGTAGAAATCGAAACTTTGGCAAAAAAAGTATTTCTAATTCTGGAGATCTTTTTTGCTCAGATGAATATCCGCCTAACCGATGTAAAAGTCGAAGTCGGATATGATATAAAGGGTAATTTGTTGGTGGCGGACATAATCAGTCTTGATTCTTGGCGGGTTTTTATTGATGGCAAGAATTATGGCAAAA
>DAOLDC010000023.1:0-7486 GCA_035327525.1 Minisyncoccota bacterium
GTCCTCGTTTCCTTTTTTCGTCAAGTTGCACTTGACCAAAAAAGACTGCGGAGGAGCTCGAAAAGTATTTATGTGATTTTTTGTTATAATACAAAACATAATGAGTTTTGAGAAAATAAAAAATCCGGCGATGTCAGAAAAGATTATTGGCAAAGTTGCCAAGACATTGGATGCGGCTATTGAGAACGATCCAATCAATGGAATGGCGGATTTTCATTCTGAATTGTTGGATAAATTTCAGATAAATATTGATCTGTTGGCAGAAAAAAGAGAAAGTTTTGTTTCTGATAGGGAAAAATTAAACACCGAGCCAGGATTAGTGATCGCAAATCATCCATCGGCAATAGATGCGTCTGTAATTTTGGAAAATATTAGAAGAAAAGATTTGAAAATTATAATGAAACAGGAGATGGTGGACTTTGCCCAAAAATTTCCGCATCTGAAGGATAATTTTTTACCAGCTAGTAAAGATCCAAAAGTCGCAGTTCAAACCATGAAGTTGGCCATCGAACATATCGATAATGGTGGTTTGGTTATGATTTTTCCTACCGCCGGTAAAGACAGAAATGGTAATAATGCAGAATTCAGATCAGGTTTTCGTTTTTTATTATCTAAAATGCGTCCAACTGACATGGTTTATGCTTTTAATATTGATATAAAAGATAATACACATATTGAGTCAAGACTGAATACGAATATGAATTTTATAACAACTGTATTGAGTGGGGTAACGGTACCTTTTTCCGGATTTGATGATGTTACGAATATTTCATTGGATGAAAAATATACATCTGCAGAGGATTGGCAAAAAGTATGTGAACCCAATATTTCATCCAAAGCAAAAAATAGTAATTTGACGACAAAATATAAGTCTTTGTTTAAATAATTACCAGCAAATTTATTTTGCGACGTAAGTTTTGTGCTTGTACATTTTAAGTTTTAATTCAAGAGTCATTCTTTACTTTTTCCCCTTTTTGCTATACTATAAAACCCAAATTTGGTAGGGCCAGATTTTTTTATTAATTAATAAAAGATTGTCGGTTTTCAGCCGACCTTAAAAAATATTTAAAATTACATATGAAACGAGATTATCCATTAAACAGAGTTAGAAACTTTGGAATTATTGCCCACATTGATGCGGGAAAAACTACGACTTCCGAGCGTATTTTGTTTTATACCGGAGTTTCTCACAAAATAGGTGAAGTTCACGAAGGTGCCGCTATTATGGACTGGATGGAACAAGAAAAAGAGCGAGGTATCACAATCACCTCCGCTGCTACAACTTGTTTTTGGACACCAACATACGAAGACATTGCAGACACTTCAAAAAAAGTTCGTTTCAATATTATTGATACACCTGGTCACGTAGACTTTACGGCAGAAGTAGAGAGATCTCTAAAAGTTCTAGACGGTGGAGTCGTTGTCTTCGACGGAGTTGCAGGAGTTGAACCTCAATCAGAAACAGTTTGGAGACAGGCCGACAAATATGGCGTTCCAAGAATTTGTTTTATAAACAAATTAGATAGAACTGGAGCTAGTTTTGAAAGATCATATCAATCTATTTTGAATCGTCTTACAAAAAAAGCCGTACGCGCACAAATTCCTTGGGGAAAAGAATCTGATATGAAAGGAGTTATTGATTTATTAAAAATGAAGGCCTACACTTTTGAAGGAGAAATGGGTAATAAGGTGATTGAACAAGAAATTCCAGCAGAGCTGAAAGAAGAAGCAGAAAAATATCATAATGAATTTATTGAAAAAGTTTCAGAATTGGATGAGGCCCTAACCGAAAAATATTTAGAAGGAAAAGAAATAACTCAAGCTGAACTAAAAACTGCATTACGAAAAGGTGTAATCGCCAATGAGATAATTCCGGTTTTCACAGGTACAGCTTTGAAAAATATGGGAGTTCAATTAGTTTTGGATGCAGTTGTTGATTATTTACCAAGCCCAGTTGATGTTCCTCCAATAAAAGGACTTGATCCAAAAACAAACGAAGAGATAGAAAGAGCATCTTCTGACGAGGAACCTTTTGCGGCACTTGCTTTCAAACTTCAAACTGATCCATACGTTGGACAACTAACTTACTTCAGAGTTTATTCTGGAACTGTTTCTGCTGGATCTTATATTTACAATTCTACAACTGGCGACAAAGAGAGACTCGGTAGAATTTTGAGAATGCACGCAAACGAAAGAGAAGAAGTAGAAACAGTTTATGCTGGAGAAATCGCCGCCGCTGTCGGTCTGAAGAGCACAAAAACTTCTGACACATTATGTGATGAGAATAATCCAATAGAATTACACAGAATTCAATTTGCCGAACCTGTTATTTCTATGAAAATAGAGCCAAAAACAAAAGGAGATCAAGAACGAATGGGTATGGCCCTGAAAAGGCTTTCAGATGAGGATCCAACTTTCCGCGTAACATCTGATTCAGAAACAAATGAAACAGTTATTTCTGGAATGGGAGAATTACACTTGGAAATTATAGTTGATAGAATGAAAAGAGAATTCAATGTCGATGCAAATGTCGGAAAACCACAAGTTGCATATCGAGAAACTATTATTGGCCAATCAGAAGCAGAGCACAAATACATCAAACAATCTGGAGGAAAAGGTCAATATGGCCATGTCAAAATTCGCATAAAGCCATTAGACAAATCAGTTGATCCAGAAGATTTACCAAAAAACATAAAGCGAGATGCTGGATTTGAATTTATTAACTCTGTTCGTGGCGGAGCAATTCCACAAGAATTTATTTCTCCTTGCGAAAAAGGTTTCAAAGAAGCAATGGACCGCGGAATTGTCGCTGGATACAAAATGACTGATGTATCTGTAGAATTGTACGATGGTTCTTATCACGATGTTGACTCATCAGAAATTGCTTTCAAATTGGCAGCTTCTATGGCGTTCAAGGAGGCAGCCCAAAAAGCAAAACCGGTTCTATTAGAACCTATTATGAAAGTCGAGATCATTACCCCGGAACAATTTACTGGAGATGTGACAGGAAATCTAAGTTCAAAAAGAGGACAAGTCGAAGGTATGGAGGATCGTGGAAATGGTATGTCAACAATACATGCAAAGGTTCCACTTTCAGAATTATTCGGATATACAACAATTATTCGCTCGATGACACAGGGTCGCGCATCAGCAACAATAGAGCCAGATCACTACGAAATAGTCCCATCTAACGTTGCAGAAAACATCAAATCAGGAAAAGCCTAAATTAAATAATATTTTTGGAATAATAGTTTATTCACACAAAAATCTCAAAAAAACCACATTTGTGGTTTTTTTGTTATATAATGAATACATTACTAAATTTAAAAAAATATTATGAAAGTTAGAAATTTTTTATTGGCATTATTGGCATTGTTTTTTGTACCGGTAATTTCTTTTGCGCAGGAAAATAAATTACAACTAGTTTCTTGTTTTGATCCTGGACTGTACGAATTCCAGAGCGTCGAAGTGGCAGTTGGTCCAGTTGATAACAGAATTGATAGTGTAATAAATCCGGGTGACACAATAGATTTTGAAGGAGGAATAAATAACAAAAATCCATACCCAATAGTTGACGGATATGTTTTTGCTAGAGTCAGTCAAATGAACGAAAATTCATTTTCTGAGGGTTATGACATTATCGACGAATTTTTTGTTGCGGAAAAAATCGCAATAGATGGTTCATCCGAAAAGGAATTGAATTTTTCTTGGAATGTTCCAAACAGTATTGGATCAGGGCAATATCGCGTCGACTATTATTTTGTGGTTGGTAACAAATTCAATCTAGCCGGTTTGCCATTTACAAATGAAATCAATGCCGGATTTACCCTTTTTGACATTGAATCTAGTCAAAATAGAAACTTTATTCTAGATAGAACAAACACAAAATTCAATTCAGAAAAATATGAGCATATTGGAAATTGGCCATTCTTTTCTGATGAAACCGGAGCTACAATCACTCAGCCAATAAAAAATCTAACAAGTTCTCCTATAAATGTTGATGTTTCATACGATTTATTCTACTGGGATAGTGTCAATGAATTGAATTTGATTGATAGCAAAAAAGAGACAGTAACTGTTTCTTCAAATTCATCTTTTGATCTGGAATACAATCTTGGTTCCGCAGAAGAAATTGTTTATTATCTTAGAATAACAGCAGAAAAAGACGGACAGAAATCAATCGTAAACATCCGATTTATAAATGAGTCAGCCGATTCTGAAGGCGCTAGAATAAATTATCCAGCAATTACAAAATTCCCAATTTCAAAAAGTGAAAACCTGAGAGCGTTCGTGTGTTTCCACGGAGTTTCTGATAATTCTTCCGAGCAAAAAATTGTTTCACTAAAACTAACAGATAAATCTGGAAATATTATTGCATCAGATTCATACCAAACAGAAGTTACATCACAAATGCAGGCGCTTGCGATGGATATTATTTCCGGAAAAGATTACAAGTATTTGAAATTAAACGCTGAAATAACTGACTTGTCAGGAAAAGTTTTGGATTTTTATGAAGCAGAATATGATTGTAATACTTTGCAGTCAAAATCTTGTTATGACGAGAAAAAGGGATTGTATGACAAAAATTTGATTCTGTATTCATTGTTTGCATTATTATCATTGCTGGTTTTGATCTTGTGTATGAATAGAGTTCAGAATCCTTCAACTAGAAAATTATTAATTGCTTTGTTAACAATTGCATTTGTTGCCTTTGTTATCTTGGCTCTATCTACAGTAGTTGATCGCGCAAAAACGACTTTTGCTCAGCCAAATATCCAGGGAACATGGAGATCATATTCTGGAAAGGGAACAACAACAGATGGTCGACAGAATTTCTCATTTGGATTTGATGATAGAACCATTGCAAATGGTGTAACTGTTACTAGAACAACTATTGGAATATTGAAAGGCTCAGGAACAACTATAAATGTTGGTGATACCATCAGAGTTGTAACCGGAACTGTGTGTGATTACAATCTCAGCGGTGGAGCATGGGGAACTCCTCGTTGCGGACAAACTATGGAATTTAAGGAAACTTTGGGTTATAGAAATGCAAAAGCAACATTTACCGTGCCGAATGCTTTTGGTGCGGCAGATATTACTGCAAATAATGCAGTCCTGAGCTGTGTGTCGAAGGCAAATTACACAACTTCTGACGGTGCTATATATCGTGAGTGGGATTGTACCGCTATTGCTCCAGGAAATTCGAATATAACAGTTGTTTATCCAGAAAAAACATCACAGCTAAAGGCTTGTGCCCAAAGAGACAATAACATTCAAGCCGTTTCAGAAACTAATTTGGCTGGAAATGATCCGGGTTGCCCGGGTGTTGTTGGAGGTGGCAGAATTGGAACAAATAGAACTGGCACGCAAAATCTGTTTAATAATGATACTGCAATAAAACTACCTTCTCATACACTGAGTTGGTCAATAGTGGTTAATGAACAACAGCAGGATACAGATTCTGATGATAATGATAATGATAATGGTGGTAATGGTGGTGACGGAGTAGGTGGTGATGGTGTTACACCAGAAAGCGGAACTTGTGGAGCTCAGAATGGTGGAACATCTGAGAATGCTCCATCGGGAAGTGGTTTGTGCTCATCGGGAACACCGTCAGTAGTAGATGGCTCTGGTTCTCAATGGGTTTGGACATGTGGTTCTGGTACTGGACAGGCGCTTTGTTCAGCAAACAAACCAGGTAATGAAGATGACGCAAATCCAATATCAATTTCCGATGAAGATATTGATAATGAGAATAATTTAACAGATGTATTGAATCTTGCAGCTATAGCTGATCCAGATAAATTTTGTTCAATATCATTCAAAGTAAAATCACCAGAAACAGCTGGAACATGTACAATCCAGTTATTGAGTGGCGCACCCGTTTCTGATTCAATTAGTTTCAATGCATCACTAGAAGGTTTTACACCACCAGCTAGAAGTTTGGTATCTCCAGGCACTTCATACAAAGTGGTTTGTACAAATAGTGTAATTTATGGTGGTGAAGAAGGTGAAATTATTGCTGATTCCCAAACAGCAACCAGCAAAACCCTACGCTGTGTCACAAACCCAAATTACCAACAGCAATAATTCAGATACTATAGCGAGTCAAAAATAGTATTTTGGTTCAAAAGCAGTTTTTACGACAAAAACCCGTCATCTTGACGGTTTTTTGTTTTCTGTTACTATTGTTCTGGTAAGGCCAAAGACAAGAGGCGACTGTGTAAATTTGATTCAAGTGTAGCAATACAAATGTTCAATTACAATACAGAATAAGCCCTCTCTAGGTCGTAGAATTTTTTTGATTGTTTTTTTACAAAAAAATCAAAAACTTATACGAACCCCAAAAAACCACGGCCTTGCGTGGTTTTTTTCTTAAATTTTTTTAAGAAAAAATCATATTATCAAAATAAGCCAAACAAAAATATGGCTGTCACAAAGCAAAAAAAGAAAGAAATTTTGGAAAAATTGAATGAAATCGCCACAAAAAAATCTGTGGTTTTTATCAATTTTCACAAAGTTCCAGTGATAAAAACATCCGAGGTTCGCAAAAAACTTCGTCAGAAAGATGTTTTATATTACGTCGCAAAGAAAACTTTGATAAACAAAGCTTTTGCTGAATCAAAAATCCAAGGTAATGCACCAGAATTAAACGGTGAATTGGCCCTTGTTTATGGAGACGATTTGACCGCTCCAGCTAGAGAAATTTACGAATTTCAAAAAGAATTGAAAGACGGTATTTCTATTCTGGGTGGCGTTTTCGAAAACAAATTTTTGACAAAATCAGAAATGGAAGAAATCGCGATGATTCCTAGCCAACAGACACTGAAAGGAATGTTTGTTAATGTCATCAATTCACCAATTCAGGGTTTTGTTATTTCACTAAAAGCCTTGGCTGATAAAAAATCGGCTTAGTAAATCAAAAATCTAATTATTAAAATAAAAATATTAAATTATGTCAGAAGAACAAAAAACAGATGCAGTTGTAGCAGATGTTCAGGCAGATGCCGGTGCAGATGTTGCAGTCCCAGCAAAATTCAAATCAATTGTTGAATCAATAGAAAAAATGAGCGTTTTGGATCTTAACGAATTAGTAAAACTATTCGAAAAGAAATTCGGAGTTAGTGCAGCAGCTGTTGCAGCTCCTATCGCTGGTGCCGTTGCAGGTGCTGGTGCAGAAGAAAAAACAGAATTTACAGTTCATTTGAAAGAGTCTGGTGCTCAAAAAATTGCTGTAATCAAGGTTGTAAAAGAAGCAGCAGGACTTGGTCTAAAGGAGGCAAAAGATCTAGTAGACGGTGCCCCAGCAGATATCAAGACTGGTATAAAGAAAGAAGAAGCAGAAGAATTGAAGAAAAAATTAGAAGAAGCTGGAGCAAAGGTAGAATTGAAATAGAAATTAAAACACAAACAAAAACCACACAAACAACTTTTGTTCGGTTCAGTCCTCGTTTCCTTTTTTCGTCAAGTTGCACTTGACCAA
>DAOLDC010000024.1:0-6848 GCA_035327525.1 Minisyncoccota bacterium
GACCATCTATGGGTAAAACTTCTCTGGCTCTGGATATTGCTAGAAATGTTGCTGTTGGCAATTCAATACCAACTCTTATTTTTTCACTTGAAATGAGTGCGCAACAATTGATCGATAGAATGTTGGCTGCGCAGGCCCAGGTTGATGCGTGGAAATTGAGAACAGGAAAATTGACACACGAGGATGACTTCAACAGAATTAGAGATTCTCTAGACGTATTAGCAAACGCTCCAGTTTTTGTTGATGATAAGCCTGGAAATAATATCGTTTCAATGCGTTCAACAGCAAGACGTCTAAAAAGTGAGAAAAATCTTGGGTTAATAATTGTTGACTACTTGCAATTGATGGTTCCAACTCAGAACAAAAATAATGACAATATGGTGCAACAAGTTACAGAAATATCCAGATCCTTGAAGAGCTTGGCCAGAGAGTTGGATGTGCCAGTAATTGCTCTATCACAGCTCTCTCGTGCTGTAGAACAGCGTGGAGGACGTCCTAGGCTGTCAGATTTGCGCGACTCAGGTTCTATTGAACAAGATGCTGACGTGGTTATGTTTATCCACAGAGAGGACAAATATAATGAAAATTCTGACAAGCCAAATATAGCTGAAATTATGATTGAAAAACATAGAAATGGTCCAACTGGTCGAGTAGAATTGTACTTTGATGACAAAAAGACTACTTTTCGAGACATTGATACCGCCAGTCATGGTGATGGGGCTGATTTTGCTGATTTTTAGAAAAATTTTATATAAAATATGAATATAATTGATGAATTAATTGAAATATTTAGAAAATTTCCAGGTGTTGGACCTAGGCAAGCCGAGCGATTTGTTTATTATTTACTTCGTCAAAAAAAAGACTATTTGCAAAAATTTGTCAAACTTATTCCAGAATTGGATCATAAAGTAAAAAATTGCGAAATCTGCAGAAGATTTTATTTATCTGAATATCAAAATCATAATATTTGCAATATTTGCTCTAACAAAAACAGGGACACAAAAATAGTAATGCTTGTTGCTCGCGATGTTGATTTGTTATCTGTAGAAAAAAGCGATAATTACAAAGGGGTTTATTTTGTATTGGGTGGACTGGTGCCAGTTCTAGACAGAGAACCGAGCAAGAAAATTCGATTGACGGAATTGATGAGTTTTTTGAATAAAAAAATAATTGATAATGATTTGGGTGAAGTAATTATTGCGCTTAGTGCTAACCCTGAGGGAGATAATACAACTGAAATAATAAAAAAAGAGGCAAAGGAAATTGTTGAAAAAAATAATATAAAGGTTACAGTTTTGGGACGAGGCCTGTCTACTGGTACTGAATTAGAATATTCTGATTCACAGACCATAAAAAGCGCTTTAAAAAATAGATTTTAGAATTATCACTAGTCACTCATTTATTCATCAAAAGCACCTTCAAAAGAATCGGCGTTCAAAATTGCATCGGTCATTTCATTCAGCGCATCTCTACCACTGCGATTTATTTCCTGTTGAATTTTTACTCTTTCACGACCCGAAAAAACATTTATAGAAATTTGAACCAAAATTGACAGCATAATAAGTGTTATTGCAAAATATATAATAAATTCCAAAACAGTTAGGCCAGTATTATTTTTTTTATTTTGAATTATATTTGATTTACCGAACATATTTATTTAGTATTATAACATGCGATTTGTTACTCACCTTCCCCTTCTTCCTCCTCTTCGGGAACATCCGTCTCAATATTGCTCCAATTTGTTATGTATGTGAACAAGCTGGTTGTTCCGGTACTAATTCTTCTATTCCAAGTTACTTTGCTCTCAATAACTTTTACAGTTGTGCTTGTATCAGTAGGATTACCTAATGATGAATCATCGATAATTATTTCTCGGGTAAAATTTCTAGTTCCAGCGAAACCGGTTGGGACAGAAATTATTTTGTCACTCTCCTCATTAGACAATGACCAATCTCCCGTTTCATCATCAAAAGATAGACCGTATGTTCCGTTTGCTATTGATTCAAAATTATGATTTCTAATCGATTTTACAGCCTCTATACCTTCTGCGGATATCAATATTGCTTGATTCAAGCTGCTTGAGTTCTCTGATGTGTCGATAACGTCGATCATTAATAGTCCAACAGCAATCATTCCAACAGCAAAAACCGAAACCGCCAATATGATTTCCAATGTACCAAATCCACGCGACTGTCGTGATTGATGCGGTTGATGCGATTCATACAGCTGATTCTTGGCGATATTTTTTTGTAGTGTTACTTTTTTTGACATTTTTTAGTCATTATCTTCACATGATCCACCGTACTCTATCAGGCCAGTCAGCTCACATATTGATATTTGATGCGTAATATTACCTTTTGTTAGTGTAATAACTCCTGACCAATTTGGTAATCCGGTTGCCAAACCAAAATTTATCAAATCATCAGGTGGTGGCGGATCACCAAAATCAATTTCTATAGAATATAGATCAAAGACCTCATTTAGTGGACTATCACTGTCATATGAATCCCCTCTTATAACTACAAAATTGTTTTCCAGAAATTTGACACCGTGTGAACTATTTTCTCGACGATAAAGTGAATATGACTGGGCTTTTTTCAGGGCCGAAAAAATTTCTTCTGTTGTTGTGTTTGTAATTTGAGAATTATAAAAATTGATAGTCATTGGAATGGTCAATGTTCCAATTGTAATAAAAAGTGCAACAGCTATGATTATTTCTATCAAGGTAAATCCGTGTTTTTTTGTCATAATTTTATCTCAAACTACCCGACAGCGAATAAATTGGCAAAATTATTGATAATGCAATCAGGCCAACAATTAAACCAATTGATACCAGCAGAATTGGTTCCAAAACGGTTGGTAAATTCTTTGTTCTTGTGTTGATTTCCTTACCATAAAATATCGCCAAATTTCCAAATGAATTTTCGATAGTACCAGTTTTTTCTCCGACAAGTATAATGCTACGGAAATTACTTGGGTACAAATTAGAAAAATCAGAAATAGATTCTGACATATTTACACCCTGAATTAGTTTTTCTTTTATTATTAAAAATGAATCCTGATATGGTACATTTTTGCTTTCTATACTAGCTATCTCAAATGATTCATTGATTGTTAGTCCGCTTTTTAACAATACATGCATCAGTTGTGAATACAATGCCAATTCATATGCTGTAACTAATTTTCCGACAAATGGTGTCATCAAATAAATTTTTTGCAGAATTCTGCGAGTCGGTTTTATTCTAGAAATAATATTGAAAAATACAATTATAAACAAGGCTGTTAATAGAATCATTAATGAGTTATCTCTTACAAAAGTTGCTGTCGCCAAAACTACACGTGTTATCAACGGCAATTCAATTCTCATTCCAACAAAAATTGGAATAAGTTTTGGTAAAATAAAAACTGACAATCCAGCACCCAGCATTATGGCTGCCGAAAAAACTATTTTTGGATAAAGAGTTACAGATTTTATATCTCTTCGTAATTGGAGGTTTCTTTCTAGCCAGTCTGACAAAAATGTTAGGTTGGTTACTAATGTTCCACTAACCTCTCCAGCTTTTACCATGCTTACAAAAACACTACTTAATCTAACACTACTCTTTTGTAATGTAATTGATAACGGAGTTCCGTGCTCAAGATCTGCAGAAACCTCATCCAATAATTTTCTTAGGGCCGCAGATTTTGCTTGTTCTCTAAGTAATCTAACTGATTCATTAAGTGTTACACCGCTTTTTAGCAAAACAGCCAGATCTCTGGCAAAATCAATTTGCTCCTGTTGACTGACCTCTACCTGAAATGATAAAAAATTTGATGACATTTTTTTAATTTATTGGATTTAATAATTCCTCTAATGTTGTTGTACCCATAATCAAATGATATGTTTCCCAATACTCTAGAGTTTTCATTCCTTCTTCTACGGCCTTTTTCTTTATATTTTGGGATATTTCACCATCCACCACCATTTTTCTGACAGAATCGTTTACCTCCATTATTTCGAATATACCAATTCTACCAAGAAATCCGGTATTACCGCACATAGAACAACCTGTTCCGCTATGAAATTCCAAATTATCTATATCAAATTTTTTACCTTTTAGTTCATTTTTTATTATCAAATCCAAATTCGGGCTCGCTTTTATAAATGCCACTTCCGAAGCTGTAGCCTTTCTGGATGTTTTACAATATGGGCAGACTTTTCTAACAAGTCTCTGTGAAATGATCATACTCAGAGATGTTGCAACTAGATTTTTTTCTATTGATAATTCTGATAATCTAGAAAAAGCAGTTGCCGTATCGTTGGCGTGGAGGGTTGTGAATAGAACATGGCCAGTCAATGCCGCATTGATAGCAATTGATGCTGTTTCGTTATCACGAATTTCTCCAACCATTATCATGTCTGGGTCTTGTCTAACAATGGAGCGTAGGCCGTTTGCAAATGTTAAATTCTTTTTTTCGTTAACTTGAATTTGTTGAATACCTTCTACGGCATATTCGACAGGATCCTCAATTGTAACAACATTTAACTTTTTTTTATCAACCAACTGAAGCATTGCATATAGTGTGGTTGTTTTTCCCGAACCTGTTGCTCCGGTAGAAATTATCATACCGTTCGGTTTGGCAATCATTTTTTTGACTTTTACCAAATCTTCTGGCATCAGACCAAGTTCATCCAGAGAAAGTCTTCTAGATTTTTCTGACAAAATACGCATAACAACATTTTCACCATTTGTTACTGGCAAAATTGAAACTCGAATATCAAACTTTTCTTTTCCAGAAATATGAGAGAATCGTCCATCTTGTGTCATGCCATGCTCGTCAGTTTTCAAATGACCTCTTATTTTTATTAAAAAAATTATTTTTGGGTGTAACTCTGACGGATATGTGGCTACTCGTCTCAACAGGCCATCAATACGAACACGAATTCCGACATCCTGAACACTTGGCTCTATGTGAATATCAGATGCTTTGTTTTCATATGCATAATCAACAACGCGATTTAGCATTTTCACAATTATTTCATCATCATTTGTTTTTTTGAATTGATTTACAAAATCTTTGAAATCCTGTGGTAAATTGTTTTTGTAGAACAAAAGAAATTTTTCTATAGCTGTGGGTGGTGCATAATACATTTCCGCACTTTTTCCGACTATTTTTTCTAGATCTTTTGCAAGTTGATAATTGGTTGGATCAGTTGTAGCAATTTTGAATGTAGTATCGTTCTCTTCAAAAATTAGTGCACGCTGTGCAATTGCAACAGATTCAGGTAAATAGGATAAATAATTGTCCTGAATACTTTCGTGATTTAGATCAATAAAGGGAAAACCCAAATGTTGCGCAATTGTCTGACCGAGTTCGACTTCTGTAATGACACCACTTTTCACCAGAGCTTTTTCGATTGAAATTTGTTCTTTTTCAGAAATTGATTGTGCGGAATCAAAATCGTCCGAAGAAACAACTGCTTTCTCAATCAATATTTTTTTTAAAGTATCATGTGACATTATTTATTTACAAATTCTATATTAAGAAGCGAGACGGTTGTAGAAATTCCAGAACAAATAGATCTGAGGCGATTATCTGGTGACTTTTATGAAATTATCAGAATCACTTTCGATTGCTCCATCAGTTCCTTGTGTTAACGGTGCGCAAACAGTGATTCTACCACCACTAGAATTCTGTGTTACTATATATGATGAAACATTGGGACCAGTTTGTGGATCAGTTGGAACTGCAGATATATAACTGACTGAACCATCAACCAAATCTCCTTCCAGATCAATCGCGTCGGTTCCAGTAGAAAGCGAACACTCTTCATTCTCATCTTCTAGAGATAGACCACTCAAATCTCCCTGGTTGTCAATTCCATACTGATGAATCGCGTTCAGAATTGCCAAAACATCTGATTGTCTTTTTGCATTATTTGCATCAGCCAATTGTTTTGCGGGGTTGATTGCCACAATTACAATTCCAGCCAAAATAGCAATAATCGCAATTACTAATAACATTTCCAATAATGTAAAACCTTTTTTATTTTTATTTATCATAGTTATAAAATTATATCACAAAATATTAATAATACACACAAAAATACTGTTTCTGTGCAAAACTATTTCATTAATTCAGACAGTTTTGACTGATTTTCTCGCATAACTTCCATCGCAGCTGCCTGCTGATCTCTTCCCGCTTTTACCTTTGCCTGAATTTGATCGGCGATTTTTTTGAAAAACTCAGGGTCCTTTTCGAACGCAGAAATAATTTTGTCCTGCTGTTCAGCTGGAATATTTTTCATTTGCTTTCTCAACATTGCTTTCATTAAAAAATTCATATTTGTTTTTTTATTTAATTTTAATTAACTTTTGTAAATAATAATACCAAAATTTACTTGTTCTTGTAAGTTTCACCCTCCTCACCCAAGCCTCCGGATTCGAACATTATAGCAGAATCGTCTATTTTTTTCTGTAATTTTTCCGTTTCGTTATTTTGTTTTTTTATTTTATATCTCGCATTTAGAATTATTGGAAACAATATAAGAACAGGTATCAATACGCCAATTATGAATGATGTAACAATAATCAAGCCAATCGGACTTTCAAAAGAAATAAGCCAAAAATTTACGGTAATAATATCCAAATTCTGAAAATTAAAAATTAAACCAGTTGATAATAGAATCAAAAATAAAAATATTAATGTAAAAATCATATACAGGTTATTATAACATACGAATATTTTTTCACATAATAATTACTGGATTTTTAAAAAATCTGATATATAATACTATAGCTGCCCAAAATAATGGGCCGGTAGCTCACCTGGTAGAGCGCCTCACTTGCACTGAGGAGGTAGCGGGT
>DAOLDC010000025.1:0-5639 GCA_035327525.1 Minisyncoccota bacterium
GGAGTCGAAATTCTTTTCCAATCTTTTGTTAAAATGATTTTGATGTCGATTTTTTCTGCACATTTCTGGATCGTCTGAGGCAATCCGAATTCGCCGTTATCAATTTTTGTCATTTCCGTTTCAAATATTTCTTTTGTCAGAACGCATGCGCCAGTATAGATATAGTTATAATTGATTTTTCCCTCCGGATCAGCGACTATGTCCAACAGGTGCATTGATTCGTCTACGATAAATTTTGCGGTGGCGGGGAGGCGATCAGAGTCATAGCAGAGCATCGCCCACTCATTCTGTGCAGTTTTCGATAATTTTTCCAAATCGGTGCGTGAATAAATATCGTCCGCCATCAGGACCATAAAATTTTCTGTTGGGGTCGACTGTAAATATTCTCTTGCAGTCCATAGCGCATCAGCCGTTCCAAGTAGAGTGGTTTGTTCAAAATATCTAATAGGTTTACCATTATAAGAGTCGCCGAATTCTTTTTTTATTTTTTCACCAAAATATCCGACAACAATTATTATTTCACTAACCAAATCGGAAATGTTTTTTAGTTTATTTTCTAGCAAACTTTCGCCTTGAAAATGCAGAAGTGGCTTCGGTGTTTCAACCGTCAAATGCGCCATTCTGGTACCTTTTCCAGCTGATAATATAATCGCTTTCATTTTTATTTATTATTTTAAATATAACATATTCATCTAAATTTTTTATAAAAAAATACTCCCGCAATAATCAAATCGCGGGAGCATGGGTTGTTGCTTCTACAAGGTTCCTTATGACTGTTCATACAAACTTAGAAACTTGCGCGCGGAACCGCTTCGAAATGACATGCTCTGAATAGGTCCTTAAATTCTTCCACTTTTATCAGCCACATGGCCGACAAAACAGTACCATCTTTTTCGACAATTTGCCCGAAAAAAACGTTTTCAACGATCAAACCATCGACGCAGGCTTCTTCGGGAATTATATTCCCGGCAGTATCTCGAAACTCAATCCCTTCTCGAAAAATGACCCAGTCACCGATTTCAAAAGGTTGAAATTCATTACTTTCGAACGAGTGGGCGATCACGGCTGATGCTACTTCCGATTCTATCTTGAGTGTGTCAAATTTTTTACCATCTTTCAGTATTAATGCCACCATTTGTTCCTCCGTTGTTTTGTGTTGTTGTTCCGTGCTCTGTTTTCGAGATTATAACATTATTATGATTTTGTCAAACCAAATTTTTTTGTGTTTCTGCTATTTAAATTATATACTTAACAAATAATATTTTATGCTTAATTTTGATTTAATTGGATTATTTATATTTATTTCTGGATTTATAATCGGACTTGGTGCCGTTATGGTAATTGATATTCACGGTTTTCTAGGTAGAAAATCATCATACTGGACAGAAGCGACGACACGAACGCACAAAGTGACGAAGCCGCTTATTTGGATTGGAATTATGCTCGCAATAATCGGTGGCATGATTTTTTATAGAAACGAATCTTTTTCTGGAATACCGATGTATCACGCATTGATTGCCTGTATTCTTATTCTCAACGGTCTATTTTTGTCTTTTTATGTTAGTCCTTTTTTGCTAAAAAGAGAAGAAGAGGGAAGGCAAACTGAACTTTTGCCAAATTCACTCCAAAACAAAATAATTGTTGGTTTGATAATTTCTGATATTGGTTGGTGGCTTGGACTTTTTCTTTTGGTATATTATGCGATTGGTAAAAATATTTGAACTTAATGGGATATTTCGATAAATAAAATAAAAAAATCACCAGCATTGCTACTGGTGAAATTGGTGGAGTTGCCAGGATTTGAACCTGGGACCTCACGAGTTATAATCGTGCGCTCTACCTCGGACAGATGAAACTAAAACGATTCGCTTTGCGGGGTATTTGCAACTACCGTCGCTCGGCTTGTCGGACCATTCCGAGTGCCATTATTTTCTGAGCTACAACTCCTTTTTTAATTCAAATTTACGTGTACTCAACCCCGACGAGCACCACAAATTCGACACGCAAAGATATTTCAGTTTTTACGATGATGTCGTAAAGAAACTTTAATTCCTTCTGGCTGCGACCGTACAAACGTACAAACGGTTTGCATCGTCCGTTACCATCGACCACTTCCTTTTCAGGATGAAGGGTAAAAAGTATTTCATCAAATACCGTCGTTTTTCCCAATTCGTAATGTTTTGCCAATTCGGCAAGTACTTTTTCCCTTATTTTGTACGTCTCATCGAGCCCGAACCCAATTATTTCAATATTAGGCATATTTGCCTCCCTTCTTTTTTCTTTCTGATTGCAATACTAACTCATGATCAGAAAAAGGCAAGTATTAATGAAATTTCTCGACATATCATTTTTTGATAATCTGATATACTTTTTATATGGAAAAAGAACCAAATAGTGAAAGAATGCATGTAAATATATCTCCTATAACACCCGAGGATATTTATCAGGCAAATGAGGTTTTTTATAAAACATGGCTAGACACTTATCCTAACGAAAAATTGGGTATTACAGAAGATGATATTCATCATAAATTTCAACAAAAAGACGAAGAATTTTTTGAAAGAAAAAAGAAAGAGATTGCAAATCTTCCAGAAGGATCTGGTTATTTGGTTGCTAGGGTAGAGGACAAAATAGTTGGTGTTGTTATTTATTTTTCAAATAAAGAGCTAAATGAAATCAAAGCCATATATGTATTACCCGAATATCAGGGACACGGTATTGGATTCAAATTATGGAAAGAAGCATTATTAGATTTTGATGATACAAAAGATTCATTTGTAAATGTGGCAGATTATAACAAAAATGCGATTGCCTTTTATGAAAAATTAGGTTTTGTTGATACGGGAAATCGATTTGCAGACGAAAGGTTCAAACTAAAAAGTGGATCTGTAATTCCAGAAATGAGGATGATTAGAAAAGCGGGTATTTGAAATATTTATAAATAAAAAAACCACACGTTGTTTTGTGTGGCCCGAGATTCCATTACAATCTCGAAAGTTTGAGCATCAGGACACCGGCTTTTCATTCACCACAAATTCGATTTGATGACGAAAGACGGGTCTGTCCTCATCTCGCTCGATGATGGTTGTCATATTGGCGAGGGAAATGAGACGGACTGTTCCTTCGCGCTGACTTTTGTCTTTGGGCAGAATGAGCCAGAAGGCTCCTTCACTTATTGCAGAGTCGAAATCGACATCAGCAAAGCGTACTGCTTCTGTAGGTTGAGCAGTCTTCAACATTTGAGGTTTGTTACGATTCTCAACTTTTCTGCGTATGTGCATGATCTTACTCCCTTCTTTGGTTTGTATACTCTGCTTTTGATATTATATTTTTACTTGATAATGTCAAGTTATTTAAATACGTCGCAAAATTTTTTTGGTGGGTTTTAAATTCCTAAAAATTCTATAAATTTATTGAAATACTTTGAAATTTTGGTGGTTGTTGAGGTGATGTAACAATGTTAGAGCCTATCTATAAATTCGAAATTGAACAACCACAACCCAAGACATTATTGCACCGAGTGACATGGGTATAATCAGAACAAGATCTTTTAGGGTAAATCCGTATATTACCCAAAAAGTATAAGATATGGCCAAAATTATAAAATAGAATTTTGATAAACCTTCGACACTTTTTCTTTTTTGGTTTTTCCTAACTTGAGATGCCGGTCCTATGCCAGTAACCACCAATGATAAAACCACAGTAAAAATTCCGATTATGTCCATTTGGAAATTATATCAGATTATATAGAATTGTTTGAAATTGTGGAGATAAGGCGTAAAACATTGAACGTTCTAAAAGACTATCCATTTCGGTTTCGGGCCCACTATAATTTGAGTCAGGGCTTGCAAAAGGCGTCGGAAATAGCTTGGGTTTTTAATATAGAGGAGACACAATAAGGGTATTAGAATATTTAATAGACAAAAAGAAGCCCCGCGAATGAATCCAACGGAGATTCTTTTCGACGGGGCTTGTGCCAGACTAGCGCTTATTTTTCTGACGATTTATTTCCATAGAAAATGGCCTTATTGCGGATTTGGAATGGACACAGGCGACCAATCCAGAACTCCCCGCAGACCACACCAGCTTTTTGGCCGACTTTTTCCTTGGGAATCAGTAAAATTTTCGCGATGGAAAATTCGCGGATTGCATCGTCTCTGAAGGTCAGGGTGAGGTTCTTCTTTGAGAAGCGAAGTAGAACGACATCAGTCTTCAGTAATACGGCGTTAATAAATGCTCCAATGTATATCGGCACTTCCATATTGTGTTCCTCAACAGCAATACTGTCCTGACCGTTTGCAATACTGTTAAGATAAGCAACATATACTTCCAATCTGTGTTTCATCTCTGGTACTCCTTTTCTATTTTTGTTTGATATTGCTTATAAGCCTCAAAATTTAAGAACTATAAGCAATATCAAACAGGACTATATCTATCTAATAGTATAGCATTATTTGATATTCCTGTCAATCTTTCGTATACCTTCAATAGCTTGTGAACACTTTGACACCTTAAAACAAAGACAGTTTAACTAAATTATATCAAATAATGTGGAGATCAGTGAACGATGTTAGAACCCATTTTTCATTAGTTCCTAGTATACTAGGAACTAGGAACTTTATATGTTATGATTGCTGTAATGAAAACATCAGAAAAAATAATTGAATATTTGAAAAAACACGAAAGAGTTACCGGCTCAGAACTTGTTAATGTTTTGGATATTACAGATCGGGGGGTAAGGAAGCAATTGAATAGTTTGCTAGAAAATGGAATTTTGAAGAAAGAGGGAACTCCTCCAAAAGTTTTTTATTCTTTGGCTGACAAAAAAATAAAACAGAAAGATTTTAATATTTCTAAAACATTGATACAAACAGTTGAGGACAACTTTTTTCTGATAAATCCAAGAGGTGAGAAACAAGAAGGTCTGTACGCTTTTGTTAATTGGTGTAATAAGAGAGGTTTTGTTATTGAGAAAAAAGCCAAAGAATACTCTGAAATTTTAAAAAAATATAAAAAATATCAAAAAGGTGGATTAATTTCCGGAATGTATAAGATGAAAAAAACTTTCAAAAAGGTTTTTTTGGATGAGGTTTATTATTTGGATTTCTACAGTATTGAAGTTTTTGGTAAGACAAGACTTGGTCAAATGATGCTGTATGCCAAACAAAGTCAAAATAGGAATTTGATAAAAAAACTAACAGAAGAAATCGAGGGTAAAATCAAAAAACTAATAAAAGATAAAAAGATAGATGCTATTGGTTTTGTGCCACCAACAGTCAAAAGAGAGGTTCAATTTATAAAAGAAATAGAAAAAAATTTGAATCTTTCCTTGCCAAAAATCACTCTGAGTAAGATAAAGGGTGAATATGTCGTTCCTCAAAAAACACTCAATAAGTTGGATGATAGAATTGAAAATGCAAAACAAATTCGTCTGCATGCAGTGGGTGATGTGGTCAATAATCAACTTCCGATTTATAAGAATATTCTTTTGATTGATGATGCGTTGGGATCAGGAGCAACTATTAATGAAATTGCCCGACAAATAAAAAATCTAAATCTATCAAAAAAAGTTACAGGACTTGCTATTACGGGAAGTTTTAGTGGATTTGAGGTGATTAGTGAGGTGTAAGTGGTGGAAC
>DAOLDC010000026.1:0-5630 GCA_035327525.1 Minisyncoccota bacterium
CGCGTTGATGATAGAAAGTTGTTCCAAAAAATCACTCAAATGCATGGGATTATTTATGGTTGGAATTGTATCTTGACCAGACTGCTCGACAGCTTCGATTGCTATTTTTGTAACACGATCAATTTCGAAATTCTTTTTTTCTGTTCTTTCAGAAATAAGCGGTTGGAAGTCTGAAACTCCTAATTCTGTACATTTTTGAATTATCAGCTCATTATTCTGCTTTTTTATAATAGAAAAAGCGACAGTAAAATTTGCCCTTAGATTTTTGTTTGCTTTTTTTTCGACAAAAATAAATTCTGCAGAATCTTTTGATAATTTTGAAATTTCATAAACATAATCAAGCCCTGTTCCATTGAAAAGAATTACTTTTTGTCCAATTTTATATCGAAAAACTTTTGATAATTGATGAATTATTTCTGGATTAAGTATTGATATTTTACTCGCACCCAGCTTTTGGTTGCTTGATAATTCTGCTTTTTCGGCGTTATTATTTATAAAAAATCGATGAAGTCGCATATTTTGATTTTATTTAAAATTATATTTGTTTATTTTTTGATAAAAAAACATTTACAAAATATTGGAAGATTCCAATTCCTCGTGTTTGATGTTTCAAATAAAAATAACCAGAGGTTGACGCAATCAATGCACCAAATGTATTGAGAATCAAATCCCACATTGTATCTAGTAAACCGCTTTTTTGCATATTTAGACCAAAAAAACTATCCATAGCAAATTCAAAAATTTCCCAGACCGAGCCCAGTGCAACCGCAAACGTAAATGACAAAAATACCAAAAGTCCAGCACTAATTGGCAAACGATTGTTTTTGTATAATGAATACAAAATCAAAAAACCAATAAAGCCGAGTGCTATACCAGAAAAGAAGTGCAAAATCATATCCCACCACCAGAAACGAAAATAGAAACTTCTAATTTCTCCCAAAAATAATGCAAGATAAATAAATAAGGTAAATACAAAAATAAAATCAACCGGCAAATAAACTCTCTGCTTTTTTGCAAAAAAGAGTGGTAACCAAATACAAATCATTCCAAGCGCCGAAACAAACATAACCTGCCACAATGTTTCAAAAAATGCCCAAATAAAAGAGCCTACAAAAATTAATTGTAAAAAAACAGTTAAAAAAAACTGGGCTTTTGTGGTGCGAGAATCAGATTGTTCCAATCCAATAATTTCTCGCATCTCGAAAAATATTTTTTTTATTAGGTTTTTCATACTATCTTCTGTATTGATAAAAATATTAGCAGATTTGCAGACTAAGTCTACAAAATTCACACCTCAAATAAAGGTTGCTTTTATCTTTTTGAAATAAAAATTGTATTGATCAATGAAACAATTATTGAAAAGAATAGTGCTGTCCAAAATCCTGAGACCGAAAAGTCAGGAACAATCATTGCTGCCAACATAATCAATAGTGCGTTGATAACAAGCGAAAACAATCCCAGTGTCAGTATATTAATCGGTAAGGTCAAAATCAAAACTATTGGCTTGATAAAAACGTTAATAATTCCCAAAACAACAGCCAAAATGACGGCGCCCAAAAGTGTAACTGTTACTCCTGGTAATAAATAAGCTGCAATCAATATCGCTATTGTTGAAAAAATCCAATGTGTTATGTTCATAAGTATATTATAACATTGATTAATTTTTTGGTAAATCATCAAAAATTCACAATATTTTAGATTCGAAACGGTCTAAAATCTAATTTAATTATAACAAGTTGGTAAATTACTATTATATTACAAAAACAATAAATCCCTGTCCAAATCGTCAGAATCGGTCGAATTGCCTTTTTTCTTCAGAGCCTTCTGAGTCGAGGCAAGGTGAACAACCTTTTTACCAAACTTTTTTTCCAAAGAATCGATTTGTTTGTGAATTGCTTCAAATTTGTTTGCTTTATCACTATTACCAAACAAATCATTTTGTGTAGAAGATGATGGAGTGAGATCCTGAAGCACGACGCCGGTTGTGCGATACAAAATTCCTGGGCGATGGACTTCGGATATTTTTCTACCAATTAGTGAGACAATTATCTCTGGAGTATTGATTGGTGAGGTCAAATCAATAGCACATGTGTGATATTTGAAATCAGTAGTTTTTAGAAAAAAAGAAATTTTCTTGGTGACTAACTGGAAATACCTGGCCTTTGCACATGCTTCTTCTACATGTTTTGATAATTGAGAGAGTAAAAAAGTTTTGCTGTTTGTTGCTGGGTGGAAAGTTCTGGTTTTTTGAATTGATGAATAAACTGTTTTGCGTTTTGCATCTATGCCTATTACAGAAACACCGTTCAATTCATACCAAATTGTCTCGTACGGTTTTGAAAGATTATTTTTGATCCAAATTAAATCCTTGGTAATAAAATCGTTGGCAGTTTTGATTCCCATTTTGATTAATGAGCTGGAAGTTTTTGGACCAATTCCCCAGATTTTGTTTATAGGAGTTTCTGATAAAAAATTTTTTATTTTACCTTTCTCAATAATTGTTAAACCATTTGGCTTGACCCATTTTGAAGCAATTTTTGCCAAAACTTTTGTTGGTGCTACACCCAGAGAAACAGACAAGCCCAATTCTTTGTTTACCTCTTTTTTTATTTTTTCTACGATTTGTTTGTAAGTCATCTTCAACGGACGATCAAGACCTGTCAAATCGCCAAAACATTCATCAATACTATATTCCTCAACATCGTCAACATAGCGACGAACAATATCGAACATTTTGCCAGAATATTTGACGTATGATTTGTAATCACCTGGCAGAATAATAACTTTTGGAAAACTTTTTTTGACGCGATAGGTAGACATACCACGGGTAACGCCCATTGCTTTTGCTTCATACGATAATGCGGTGACAATTCCCTTTTCCTCACCGGTCGCAACTGGCAGACCTTTTAGTTTCGGATTTTTTGCCACCTCCACCCCAACAAAAAAAGCATCGCCATCAATATGCAAAATTGTTTTGTTTTTTGGAGTTTTGTTCACATTATTATTATAGGTGAATGAGGATTTGGTGTCGAATTTATATAAAAAAACACCGCCTAATAAAGTTTTCCGTTGAAAACGATATTAGGCGGGCAATGCCAGCAAATATTTTTTAAATAAAACAGGGATGAAGTACATACTAGCCCAGCGGCCTAAGAGCATCTCTCAACGCTCAAATCCAGTTCTGGGTGCAAGGCAATACCTCCTTTCTTGATAAATTCGCAGGGTGCCCTGGCTCAGCTGGTGAGCTTCGGGATGGCAGACATTGTGCCGGAGGTGCCGGTTGCTGATTCGATTTTATAAAATAAACGGGCGGCTTGGGACGCTACAGGCGGCCCAATATCTTGACCAATGAATCCATTCATGCGTTTTTCTCCTTCTCTTTGGAATGTTCTGACGGATGATCTAACAGGATCATCTTCAACGTAGCATACTATCATACTAGAAAAATATGTCAAGTGGCGTGAGCTAACAAGTTGAATGTACGATTTTATTATATTTTACACTATCATTTACAAAAAGCTTACCCTACCTCCACCCGAAATCCACCATACGCCATACGCTTCATATCAAACGGCATGGACATATTTTTATTCTTAACGTCTTTATATTTTTTTGAGAAAAAAGCCTCTACTTTTTTGTTAACCTCATCACGATGTTTTCGCGACTTGTAGGTAATAAAAGAAAACCAGACAGTTTCATTTGATTTGGCTTTGGTCAGCTGAGGAAAAGTTAGCATTTTCATTGGGCTAGTGTTTGGTTCAAGATCATCACCGATACATTCTTTATAATCAAGTGCGCCAAATCTGCGCCAGACTGTTTTTGCCTCTTTTGCCATTTTTTTATAAGCCTTAATATTCTTTTTTGAGATAACGAACACAAATCCGTCTATATATTTTGCCATGATTTTAAATAAGTTAAATGTAATAATCTTTTCGACTAAATATATTATAACAAAAAAATTATTTATTAAGAAAATAATGTAACAAAATGTCATATCCTTTCATAACAGCATTATCTTTTTCAAGATTTAATTTGTCTTTAGCAAACCTAAACATCTCGTCTTGTATTTTGGAGGCGTCACCGTCTACAACGACCTGTTCAATTTCAACAAAATTACCGAGTTTTTCCACTTCATCAACTGTAATTTCATAATCACCGTACTTACAAGTACGACGGTTTTTCTTTACCGTTACACCTTCTTTGTAATCAAAAAGTTCCATCATTCCTCTGAGATTATTTACATTATCAACATGCATTTCATATTCCAAACAGTCCATCTCATTTGTCATTGGTTTTTTGATTGTAAAAGTTGGTGACTTATTATTTTGCAGTCTAAGTCTAGGATAAACCCATCCTTCACCATTTGATTCAAACCACTTTACATCATCTTTGTGTATAAAATTTATATCCTCTTGTGTTATTGGCTCAGACAAAACACAGCCAAGTTCTTTTAATCTTGAAATGGTTTCTTCAAGATTTGGTGCTGGTAATTTGATTTCTATTTCTCGCATAAAGGTGATTGTATCATAACAGTTATTAATTTATCTAAAGTGCGTGTAGTATTTGGGATACCTTTCAAACAAAATTATTTTGTAAATGCATCTATCAACATATCTAAATTTTCAGATAGATACTTAATTCTCTTGTGGTCTTCAAATAAAAAATGGTCTACGCGAGTATTTCCTTTTAGATAATGTTCGCTTTCAACCCAAAAGCCATGAATGGTTTTAACGAAGTAGAGTTGTAAACCTCTCCTAATCTCATCTTTCGATATTGGATAAACACTTGAGTAAGCATCAATATATTTTCTGGCATTTTCCAAATCAATATCCGTAACATCTGCCGAGAGAATTCCGTACACCATTGATCTGAAAAGCTCGTACGTTCTAGGTGAATAGTTAGTCTTCTCAAGATCAAATACCCATTTCACATTATCGTTCTCATCAAAGAACACGTTATGATCAAGATAATCACCATGTATCAAATGATCGCAGTCCAATCCCAAACTCTCAAAAGTCATAGTATTTTCTAGCAGAAGTTTCTTTTTCGTCTGCACATTTTCAAGAGCTGTTTTATCAAAATCATTTGGAAAAGTGTTTTCAGATATTTTAATTAAAATATCATCAATCTTCTTGAAGGTCTTTTCTTCATTCTCAATCTTGAACCGATCATCTATAACCAATTTCGATTCTTTGCCGAGGAGATGAATTCTTCCCAACATCTGACCAAGAGAGACAATAGCGGTTTCCGTCAGTTCACCTCTTTCGATATGTTTACCTTCAACAAATGGAAATAAAGCATAATAAGCGTTCTTATATTCAAAAAAGGTTTTTCCATCCAGAAGTGATACAGGAAGAATGATTGGAATACCTCCATCTGCGAAATACTTTTTTGAAGCGTGGACTTCGGCAATCCGACTGGAATTATCGAATCTATATTTCTTTAAAAAAAATTTGGTCTTACCATTTGAAAGGAAATAATTGTCGCTCAAAAATCCCATTGTTACTTTTTCATAAGAAGTAAAATTTAGTTCATATAGCCTATTGATTTGTATTAAAAGCTCTTCCATATTTGAATTATAGCAATTTTGATTCCTATATAACACATTTGAAATTAGTTAATGATCAAGG
>DAOLDC010000027.1:0-5577 GCA_035327525.1 Minisyncoccota bacterium
AAAGTACTATATAATGATGCCTACGGTAATATTTTTCCAAGTAATGGTCCGGCTGCACAGGGTGGACCATCTAGATTTGCAAAAATTTTTTATGATTTCTTTTCTGGAGATAAAAAAATCGAATTAATACCTATATTTTTTTCAAATGGAAATATTGGTGAAAAAGCCCATACAAAGACTGGTAAATATAGAAAGTCACAATACGCGCAAATTCTTTATGATGTAAAAAAAGTAATAATTCTGAACAACAGTAAAATATCTAGAAGGGAATATGTAAATGGAATAAGCGATATCATTTCTGCAGTCAAGAATTTTTTATCAAAAAACAAGCCGGATGTAATTTTTCTAAACGGATTCAGTATAAATAATTGGATACTTTTGAGAGTTGGACATTTGTTAAAAATCCCAATAATTATTCAACACGCCGGATTGTGGAAAATGGAGCTGAGAATTACAGAAAAATTCAACCCAGAAATCCGAAAAATTTTTTATTCTTTTGAAAAAGATACCATAAAATGGGCAAGCCACCATATATTTTTAAACGAGTTCAGTCAGAATATTTTTAACAAAATATATAAGTCAAAAGAAACAGATTTAAAAATAAAAAATAATTCATCAATTGTCCCGTTGCCGATAGAAATAAGTAACGACTCAAAATTCAAATTACATCAGAATAGTGGGGTAGTCAGAATTGGTTCTGTTGCAAGATGGGATGGTATAAAAAATCATAGGGCCATATATAGATTGGCAACATCAAAATACAAACCATCTAATTGGTCAGTTGAGGTGGTTACAAATATTCCTAAAACCACAATCAATCAGGAATTCAAAGCGCAATACAAAAAAAGTGTAAAAATAGTAAAACCGATGGATTCTGGCAAATTGTCTGGCTTTTATAGAAAAATGGATGTGATTTTCTTGCCATCAAATTTTGATGTCTCCCCAACGGTTGTTGCGGAAGCTTTTATGCAAAGTGTTCCTGTTATTATTTCTGACAAAGTTGGTTGGATTAGTGAATACGAAAAGTGCGGACTGTTGTGCCATACTGTGGAAACTGATTCGTCAGGAGAGAAAATAGTTGATATAATCAATAGAACGCTTTTGAATAAGAAAAAAAAGTTATCACATTACAAAAAATTTGTTGATTATTTGAAAAAGCAACACAATCCGAATATTGTCTTCAATCAATATCTAAAATTATTCAAAAAATATTCTAAATAAAATAAATTTATGAGAATCGCACAAGTCACAGCCTCTTATTATCCTGTCGAAAAAAACCAGAACAAAGCCATATATTCTCATGTGGCGTGGCTATCACAAGGGCTGGTTGATATGGGACATAGTGTCGATATGTATGCATCTCCAAAATCCAAAACAGATGCAAATTTGATTAGTATTGATTTTGCAACAGAAGACTCAAAAAAAACCGAACAGAAAAAATATGAACAGTGGGCACTATTATCTAGTTGTTACAAAAATGCAAAATTAGACAAATACGACTTGATCCATACCCACTTCAATGTCATGTCTGCTTTTTTTGCTGATCTAGTTTCTACACCAACACTCATTTCTATTCATTCTCCGATTGAGGACTGGATGAGACCCATTTTGCGACATTACAAACACCTTAATTACGTTTCCTTTTCACATTCTCAACGAGAATCAATGAAAGAGTTGAATTGGGTGGCAAATATTTATCACGGAGTTGATACAGAAATATTTAAATATAATAAAACACCAGAGGACTACGTTTTGTTTATTGGTAGAATAACTGGCGAAAAGGGTCCGCACGAGGCGATCGTTTCTGCAATTGAAGCAGGAACAAATATATTGGTAGCAGGAGCCAGCTATGAAACAGAAAATTATTGGCATCAGAAAATTGCGCCATATATAAATGGTACAAGCGTAAAATATTTGGGAGATGTTTCTTTTGATAAAAAAATACCTCTTTTCCAAAATGCAAAAGCTGTTTTGTTTCCAACCCAATGTGAGGAGGCATTTGGTTATGTGATGATTGAAGCAATGTCCTGCGGAACACCTGTTATTGCTTACGGAAACGGTTCTGTTCCAGAAATAGTCAAGGATGGCGTAACCGGCTACATTGTCAATTCAGTTCCAGAAATGGTCAAAGCCATCAAAAAAATTGACAAAATCGATCGTACAAAGGTTAGAAAGAGAGCTGAAATGTTCTTTAGCGCAAAACAAATGGTGGATAATTACGAGACTGTTTATAGGAGAATTATCAAAAAACATCAGGCAGGCAAAAAGGAAAACGAATAGAATTTTCTAACTGTTGATTTGTGTATTGCACACTATTTCTGACGCGGTATAATCAATATATGTCAATAGAATTCGAAGAAGATAATCAGTTTGGTAGACAAGTTAGTAGAGATTTTTCTGTCCCAAATAGTGGTTTTAATTTGGTCAATTTCTTGATCGAAAAAGGGATTGTTAAGGATGAAAAAAAAGCAACAACACTGATTGTTGTTATTTCATTGCTGGTTGTACTTCTGTCTATATATTTATCATATAATATTTTGTCAGATCCAAAAGTAGACAATAGATCATATTCTGAATTATCTGAATCAGAAAAAATGAAAATACCAGAAAAAGAAAGACTTTTTTTTGAGAGCTTGGAATAATATATTAAATAACAATTATGATTAATCAATACAAAAAAGGTTTTACTCTGATAGAGTTGTTGGTCGTCGTTGCAATTATTTCACTACTTTCTACAATTGTTCTTGCATCACTAAAAGACGCCAGACTTAGAGCGGAGGATAGTAGAACTATTCAGCAAATCAGAGAATTTCAAAATGCGGTTGCTTTGTTTATTACAGATGAGGGTAGGTACCCAGCGATTGATAGTTCATCGACTAATTGGCCAGATGGTGAATATGTAGTCTATATGACATGCCTAGCACCACAAGACGCTACTTGTTACTGGGGCGGAAATAATCAAATTCCTGTAATTAATGTTGATAGTAATCAGGATTTTGCAGCTCTTGATTTTGACGATAATTACTTTGTAAAAGAAAAAAAATCAAAGAACACTGTTTTTGCGGCAATGACTAATTATCTGAGGTATAATTTGATAAAAATACCAGTAGTAGTTGGTTCAGATGGTAGAAACTACGGTGGCGGAATACTCTATAGATATTATTCGGAAACTGGAATCGGCGAGGTATATTGGGCTACAAACAAGCCAGTATCAAAAGGTACAAATGCCGGATTTGTTGGTGATGGTCCAGTTAACGCATATTATCAATTAGCTAACGATCCTGGTGCCGGAAACCGTGGTCTACCTGCCGGAAATGGTGGTTCAGGAGACGGTGGTTCCGGTGATGGTTCAGGAGACGGTGGTTATGGCGGTGGTGGTTATGGTAGTTATTAAAATCTTCTATTTTTATACGATTTTAATAATAGGAAAAGTATAGATATAAATATTCCGATTACCGATATAATATGTGCCCAAATAACTACTGCTGGCGTATCAAAAAATATTATAGGATTCTCAGTAAATACTAGATTGTAAGTCGGACTAGATAGATATGTTTTTTCGCCAGATATTTCTTTCCATGCTGGAAAATAGGATTGTTTTATTATTCTAGCGTTCTCCTGTGTCAAAACCGGTGGTATATTTTTGTCTAATGCTGATATTAGTAAATCATGGTGGTTATCTGGACATTGATTTGGATAATCTTTTATTATTATGATATTAGCGTTTTGCTTACTGATGTCCTCTAAATATTCAAAAAGTTTATCGTTTGCTTTTACAGCAAATATTTTTTTTGTCTTTGAGATTTCATTCATTATATTTTTTGCATCATCAAGATTTTTGTACTTATATTTTTCTATCAAAATATTATTGAAATTTTCAAAGTCGTTATTCTCGCCCAGTAATATATTTTGAGTATAAGCAAAAGAAAAGTCAGTTCTAGATCTCTTTATGTTTATATTTTCTATCAGTGATATAAAATCAAATGCAGTTGAGGATATTTTTCTTGTATTTAGATCGGAAAAAACAATTATCGGGTCTCGAATAGGTTTTGTTATATAATTTGCTGCGTTATTTACTTTGTAAACAGCATAATCTCCAAAGTCTTTTTCTAATTCAACTAGTTTTGATTCATTCAATTCTTCTTTTATTTTGAATGATCTAATTATCAAATAATTAATACCGAAATCTTGTGCGACTAACAAATGATTATGTAATGGTAGATTACGATACTCTGAATTAAAAGATAATCCACATTTTATTCCCCAACAATCTAGAGTTTTTGAGAAACCGTTTTTTATTGGATGCATTGATAATGCGCTGAGCGCGGACTCTCTTATTATAGAATAAGTCGTATTATTTCCCTGTGATCCTAGATAAGAATTTAGTATTTTATCCGACGGTTTGCTATTGGAAAAATATGATTCAGTCAATATCAAGCCATCTTTTCCTTCAAAATACTCCAAAACGTTTTCGATGTTATCATGTCTTTTGTCAAAATATATACCGTGATAATTTTTGCCGATAGAATTATTTACCACAATTCCATATATTGATATCGTGGCTATTACAAAAATAAATATTATATAAATCAGTTTATTCTTTATTATTTTCTTGATTTCAGTTATACAAAAAACAATTGAAACAGGAATCAAAAAATACAAAATCCCAAGCCATCTATCAAAATGAAACGGTAAATCTGGAAAAAACCTTCTCAGTTTCAGAGCAATAAATATAATTGAAATTGCCAAAAGCGAGTTTATCAAAATTATCGGGAGATTCCTGTTTTTGTATGTTAATACTAAAGATAGTGGAATAATCAGCATCAAATAATAATGATTTTTTAACAGAACAGATAATGTTCCTTTTGTTAATCCAAGTGAAATGCCGGTAAAGTAGTCGTAATAATAAATCATTGGTAAATACCAAAAACTAGATATAAGCAATGGTATAAATCCAATCAAAAAATATGTAGATACAAATTTTGTTATTTCACCTTGCGACCGGCACCACATTTTTTTTGTTATAAATTTGAAGCAAAACACAAAAACAAAAGCCAAAAAAGTGACGATGACGACATGCGCATTGGACAGAATTGTCAGTAGTAAAAATGTACCAGAATAATATTTATTAATTTCCTTTTTTTCAATTTCTAGAAAAAATATTAACCACAAAACAAAAAACACAAATGCTAATGGTTGCGTAACAAGACCGGTATTTATTATTCCAGAAATAGAAATACTTGTACTTTCAAAAACTGTTTGGAATGATGCCAAAAAAACCGACAAAATCAAAACAAAAAAAGCCTGTAAACGAGATTTGTTTATTCTGTAATAATATAGTAATGATGTAACTATCGTTGCAAAAACTACGGAAAAAAGTGAAAATATTTTGAAAATATTTACATATTCAAAATTGGTAATACTGTAAATTAGTGCATTTATGTAATAAAAGAGCGGAGGATAAAACTGCGGAAATGGCATCCCAGAGTACCAGTTTGGCACCCATCCCCAAACAGCTGGAAATATGTTTTCGGCATAGTATTTACCAATAGCATAGTGTCCAGAACCGTCCCAGCC
>DAOLDC010000028.1:0-5423 GCA_035327525.1 Minisyncoccota bacterium
TTGGTCAAGTGCAACTTGACGAAAAAAGGAAACGAGGACTGAACCGAACAAAAGTATTTGTGTTTTTTTGATTTATCTATTTTGGCTGATTTCTCTTATTCTTTCTCTTCTCAACAATAAAAACATTAGAATATTTCTTTGGGCGTCGAGTTTTGACACCATAAGCTGGTTTTCCTTGTCGAGTTTTTGGACCTTTTCGAAGAGCAATACCTTGACGACCTTCACCTCCTCCGTGAGGGTGATCTACTGGGTTCATCGCGGAACCACGAACAGTTGGTCTAACTCCTCGTCTTCTATTTCTACCAGCTTTTCCAATATTCTGTAGTCTGTAATCAGAATTTGAAACTTCACCAACTGTCGCCCAGCAAGTACCAATTATTTTTCGAACTTCACCTGAAGGCATTTTGATTTGAGTCATTCCGCCGTCCTGAGCAACAATTTGAGCATATCCACCTGCTGAACGAATTAGAACTCCGCCCGCATTTGGCTTGGTTTCAATATTAAACACAAAAGTACCAACTGGTAGTTTTGATACCGGAAATCTGTTACCAGATTTGATTGGCGCATTTTCGCTAGCAATTATAGAATCACCAACTTTTCCATCTTTATGTAATAGAATATATCTTTTTTCACCATCAGCATATACAACCAAACTAATAAAACCAGATCTGTTTGGGTCATATTCGACAGATACGATTTTTGCAGCGATATCTTTTTTGTTAAATTTGAAATCGATATCTCTATAAAGCCTTTTTACACCACCTCCTTTGTGTGGAGTTGTTACAACACCGGCAGCTCCTCGGCCAACCGCTCTCTTGCGTCCATAAGTCAATTTCTTCAAAGGTTCATTTGTAGTCAAAACTCCTCTAAATGAAACTGTGCTCATTTGTCTTTTTGATGGTGAT
This sequence comes from Minisyncoccota bacterium, assembly GCA_035327525.1. GTDB lineage: Bacteria > Patescibacteriota > Minisyncoccia > Phycocordibacterales > JAACPR01 > JAKLEX01. The sequence continues at coordinate 906 of DAOLDC010000028.1, forward strand.
GTTGGTTTGTATTTTTTCATATTGTATTTCTTATAAATTTTATATAAATTCTATTTTTTCGCCTTTTTTCAAGTAAACAAAAGCCTTTTTGCCACCTGATTTTACTCCTGTTTTTCTGTTTGTACCCCTAACTCTGACCTTTTTTGACATAACTTGAGAAATATTTACTTTTAATGGAATGACTTTGTAAACTTTTTCTATTGCCAATTTTATCTGACTTTTTGTGGCGTCATTGTAAACATCAAAAATATATGCGTTTGCGCTCTCTGCAACAACAGCTGCTTTTTCGCTTACTCTGGGATTTTTTAGAATTTTTGTTACATCAAGATCAATTGTTGTCTTTTTTGAAACACTATCTTTTGTCTCTATAGATTTGACTGCCTTCTCAGTCTTTTTTTCTGTATTCTTTTTTCGTCCAAATAATGCCATGTTTTTATTTATTATCATTACTAATAATGACTCTATTAGTCAAAACCTTTAGAGATTCTTCTGGATTTTCTAATATAACATATTTGTAATTCAAAATTTCCAAAATGTTTACATTTTTTATTGTATCAATTTTTATTCCAGGAATATTTTGGAAGCTTTTTTGGACTACATTGTTTTTGTTAGATAAAACAATCACAGCTGTGCTATTTCTTCTTGATGACAAATCAGAATATTCTTTGTTTTTTGAAATATTTGTCAAAATTTCTTTTGCTGATTTTGTTTTTATTTCTTTTAGATCCAATGGTTCAATCAAAACAATTTCATTATCACGATTTTTTTGTGAAAAAATCATTGCTAATACTTTTGCTTTTATTTTTTTGGAAATTTTTCTTGAATAATCTTTTTCGTTTCTTGGGCCAAAAGTAATACCTCCACCAATCCAAATTGGAGACCTAGTTGAGCCGTGTCTGGCACGACCTGTACCTTTCTGCTTCCATGGTTTTTTTCCTCCACCGGAAACTTCTGCCCTATCTTTTGTATGAGCGATATTCTCTCTTGAATTAGAAGTCATCGAAACAACAACTTGATGAACCAAGTCCTTGTTCAGAGCTACATCAAAAATTTCTTTTGGTAGACTGATTTGCTTTGACTCTTTTCCGTTTTTATCAAAAATTGCTTTTTTCATAATATTTTTTGTTAGCATTAAGGTCTATTTGCCTGATTGCATTATTTCGACCAAAGTTCCTCGTCGACCAGGTACACCTCCTTTTACTATTATCTGATTTTCCTCTGGATTTACCTGAATTACTTCGATATTTTTAATTGTAACTCTATCACCTCCCATTCGACCACCCATTCGCATACCCAGCGATACTCGGCCTCCAGCGCGACCACGACCACCAATTGAACCCGGTTCTCTTTCGGAATGTTTTTGTCCGTGAGTTCTAGGACCACCAGCAAAACCATGTCTCTTTACGACACCCTGAAATCCTTTTCCTTTAGAAAAGGATGCTACATTTATTTTGTCACCGGCTGAAAAAGCTGATGCGTCTATTTTTGTTCCAACACCCACACCATCAACTGGACTAATTTTAAATTCCTTTAGGTATCTAAAATTTCCAAGACCTTTGAAGTGTCCCATTCTGGCTTTGTTGATATTGTGAGCTTTTTTTTCACCAAAACCAACTTGAACTGATTCGTATCCGTCCTTGTCTTTGTTTTTTATTTGAGTTACAAATACTGGTCCAGCATTTATTATTGTTACAGGATAGACTTTGCCGTCTTCTCCGAATATTTGTGACATTTTTTCTTTTGTTCCTAGAATTATTTTCATATTTTAAGCTTTACTTCATATGGTTTTATATTTTTTCTAAAACCAAAACCGCAAAGTCTAATAAAATTGGCCTTACGGTTTGGCGTGCATTGGGACTAAATTGGTAGTCCTTACACTCAAATCATCTTTACATCAATATTCACTCCTGATGGAAGGCTCAAATTAGTTAGAGCTTCGATCACTTTAGCATCAGGATTTAGAATGTCAATCAGTCTCTTGTGGACCCTCATCTCAAATTGCTCTCGCGCATCCTTGTAGACGAATGAGGCTCGATTGACTGTATATTTCTTGATTTCTGTCGGTAATGGAATTGGACCAGAAACAGTTGCCCCGAATCGTAGTGCGGTATCAACTATTTGCTTTACCGATGAATCTAGAATTTTACTTTCGTATGCTCTAACCCGTATTCTAAGGCGAGAGATACTTTCCTTGCTGTCTTTTGCTTGTACTTTTTCTTTTTTAGCTGTCATTTTATTTTTTTTGTTAACTATTCAATAGCTAGTGGTTCTTGAAATTGTATTTCAAGAATAACCTATCTACGAAAAGTGCTTAATAGATTAAGCGATAATTTTTGTTACAACACCGGCACCAACAGTTTTGCCTCCTTCACGGATAGCAAATCTTTGTTGATCTTCTAGGGCTACTGGAGCAACCAATTTGATAGTAAATTGTGCTGTATCTCCCGGCATAACCATTTCTGTACCCTCCTTCAATGTAACTTCACCAGTAACATCAGTTGTTCTAATGTAGAATTGTGGTTTGTAACCAGTTACAAATGGTGTATGTCTTCCTCCTTCTTCTTTCTTTAGAACATAGACTTCTGCTGTAAATTCTGTGTGCGGAGTAACTGAACCTGGTGCAGCTAGAACTTGTCCTCTGTGGATGTCTTCTTTTTTCAAGCCTCTAACCAGAATACCTGCATTGTCTCCAGCAAGACCTTCTTGAAGTGATTTGTTGAACATTTCAACTCCTGTAACTGTAGTTTTTTGGGTATCTTTTATACCAATTATTTCTACTTCTTCGCCGATTTTTATTTTTCCTCTTTCGATACGACCAGTGACAACAGTACCACGACCTTCGATTGAGAAGATGTCTTCTACTGGCATAAGGAATGGCTTGTCCAAATCACGAACTGGTATTGGGATGAAACTATCCAATGCATTCATCAAATCCATGATTTTCTTTGCATATTCATCATCTATTGATGTCGCTTCTAGAGCTTTTAGACCAGAACCTCTGATTACTGGAGCGTTTTTGCCATCAAATCCATTCTTTTCTAGTAATTCTCTAACTTCTTCTTCAACCAAATCCACAAGTTCTGGATCTTCTACCATGTCCACCTTGTTCAAGAATACAACCATCTTTGGAACACCAACTTGGCGTGCCAATAGAACGTGTTCACGAGTCTGTGGCATAACACCGTCTGTTGCAGCAACAACAAGAATAGCACCGTCCATTTGAGCGGCACCTGTAATCATGTTTTTGATGTAGTCGGCGTGACCTGGAGCATCTACGTGAGCGTAGTGACGAGCTTCCGTTTCGTATTCCTGGTGAGAAAGTGAAATTGTAATACCACGAGCTTTTTCCTCTGGTGAGTTGTCGATTTGATCAACTGACTTTTTTGATGCAACATGTCCAGCCAATCCCAAAACATTTAGGATTCCGGCTGTCAAAGTTGTTTTTCCGTGGTCAACGTGTCCAATTGTTCCAACATTGACGTGCGGCTTGTTTCGATTAAAATCTGCCATAATAATTTATTATATAAGTTAATTTTTAATAATTTTTGGTAACTTTTTACAAAAGCGCGAGATGGTTTTGTAAAAAATAGCCTCACATTTTTGCGTTTTTTTCTGCTAGAAATTTTGTACAAATTTATGCAAACAAAAAAATGCGCACGTTTGTGTAAAGATTATAGTAACAAAATGACGGACGGTGTCAATAGAACATGGTAATGTTCAAATATTTATAATACTTTTGATTAGGTGATTTGACAAAATATGCCATTTCTAATAATGTTCTGACAGAACAAGGAAAGGAGTAGAACATGATTAACGGAATTGTCCTGACCCTCGGTGTTATCCTGTTTTGTATAGGGGTAAAAGTTTTTCACAGCCGAAAAACATTTTGCTTCAGGCAAAAAATTCGAGAACGGAGCAACAGTGGGTTGACGATTATGTCTATTGGAATAATAATGGTTGTGTGGTCATTGCGCTAAAGCAATCATTCTCCAATAGACAAAAAATGCCTAGCATCTCTGCCGGGCATTTTTTATTTAATTATACGGTTTTCTAAATTATTAATTCTCTATTTGTTGACACCAAGATACCACTGTAGTAGAATCACGAGCAGAAAGTGAGGATTGTATCATGAGTTCGAATATATGGTTCCATATTGTATTCTGGGTAATTATGATTGTATCGATTCTTGGACTGATTTTTTGTCAAAAAAGAATTGATAGGTATTACCGAACAATTTATGAAAGAAGAAATAGAGCAACAATTGTTGCCTGTAACTTTATAAAAATTGTTTGCATTATTGTATTAGGTGTATGTTTCATTATTGGATTGATACTTGGTGGTTTTTAGAAACACTTTTATTTTTTCGCTCGCGCATCCAATCGCGAGCTTTTTTTATTTCATGTAAATCCAATTACAAGAAGATGTGGGATTATTATTAATAAACTTTAGACAAAACAAAAACCACACAAATACTTTTTGAGGTTCTCCGCAGTCTTTTTTGGTCAAGTGCAACTTGAC
>DAOLDC010000029.1:0-4969 GCA_035327525.1 Minisyncoccota bacterium
GAAAGCATCTAAGCATGAAACTAACCCCAAGATTAGGAATCGTTTGAGATCCGTAAGAGATTATTACGTTGATAGGCACCAGGTGTACGCATAGCAATATGTTTAGCCGAGGTGTACTAATTAATCGATCTCATTAGGAAATTTAGAAATCACAGAAGTTAATTTTTATCAAAATTTATTGCTGTGGAAATACAATTTCTCGATTGTAAGAAAGAGACATTATTAGAAATAATAATGATTAGATTTGTGATACAACAAAATTTATAAAAAAGTTTTTTTGTAGTACAAAAATAATTCAGTGTCTTGTTCTGGTGATTCGGCGCGATGGTTATACCCGTTCTCATTCCGAACACGGCAGTCAAGCATCGTAGCGGCGATGGTACTTTAAAAGGGAGAGTAGCTAGTCGCCAGAACAAGGAACTGAATTATAATCAAAAAAACACCCGCAAAATATTGCGGTTTTTTTTGTCTTTTTTGTTATTATTTTTCTGATATAATAAAAGTTATGTCATCTTGGGGAAAAAAACGTAGAAACTTTATTTTATTTTTGTTTACTTTTTTTATTCTAGTTTTACTAGGAGTCTATTTGTTTATTATTTATAGTGTTGAACCTACTTGTTTTGATAACAAGAGAAATGGTGATGAAACCGGAGTTGATTGTGGTGGATCTTGCAAACTAATTTGCGATGGTCAGGCAATAGAACCAATTATACACTGGAGCAGATATTTCGAAATTATTCCTGGTTTTTATAATGCTGTAGCTTATATCGAAAATTTGAATTCGGATAGTGGTGTCAATTCCGCACAGTACAAAATTACTTTGTATGACAGCAAAAATTTTCCATTGGAAACTAGAGTTGGTACTATCAGAATACGACCAAGAGAAATTATTCCGATATTTGAACCAGCTCTAAATACCGGACAATTGATTCCTGTCAGGTCAACATTTGAATTTACAAATAATTTGGTCTGGGAAAAAATGCAACCAAGAGATAGGTATTTACAAATTACAAAACAGAGATTTTTTGAAGTAGACGGCCTACCTAGAATATCTGCAGAAATAACCAACACATCAATAAATAGGGCTAATAATATAAGTATAATCGTTGTTGTATATGATTCTGATAGTAATACAATTACAACATCTAGTACACTTGTGGAGACTCTCAATAAGGATGAAACAAAACAGTTTGTTTACACCTGGCCGCAAAAATTTCCTAGAGAAATGAGTCGTTTCGAAATAATACCGTTGTATGAATAATGTTGTATCCTTTTTGAAGAGTTGGGCAAAAGATATTGATTTCATATTATTATTTTCTGTAATCCCGGTTATTTTTTTTGGTTTGGTAACAATGTATTCTTTTGTTGATTCAAACGCATTATTTTTCCGACAGATAATTTGGTTTTTTGTGTCAATACTTACTTTTTTTATTTTCAGTTCATTTGATTTTAATTTTTTACGAAAAACTAATGTAATTGCTTGGTTGTATTTTGGCGCCGTAATACTTTTGGCATCACTTTTTGTGACCGGTTCTGTTTTTAAGGGTGCAAAAAGCTGGTTTGATTTGGGACTATTTGCGTTTCAGCCGGTCGATTTGGCAAAAATAATTTTGATATTGGTTTTGGCAAAATATTTTTCTAGGCGACATATCGAAATTAGGAATATCAGACATATAATAGTTTCTGGCGTTTATGCTGCGATTTTATTTTTATTTGTTGTACTTCAGCCCGATTTTGGATCGGCAATACTTATATTTTGTATTTGGTTTGGAATGGTGTTGGTCTCTGGAATTTCAAAAAAGCATCTTTTTTTTGTATTTGTCGCCGGTATAACATCACTCTTGATTATGTGGAATTTTGTTTTTGCTGATTATCAAAAAGCTAGAATAATTACATTTATCGATCCATTACACGATATACAGGGCACTGGATATAATGCTTATCAATCAATGATTACTGTTGGCTCTGGACAATTGATGGGAAAAGGAATCGGCTATGGGACACAATCTAGGCTGAAGTTTTTGCCAGAGTATCAAACAGACTTTATATTTTCTGCATTTGCTGAAGAGTGGGGTTTTGTTGGTGTAACTATTTTATTTTTCTGTTATGGACTTTTTATATTTAGAATTTTATCAAATGCACGAAATAGCTCTACCAATTTTGAATCACTTTTTGCTGTTGGACTGGCGGTTTTGTTTATGAGCCACTTTATTATTCATGTTGGTATGAATATTGGATTATTACCAGTTACTGGTCTGAATTTGCCGTTCATGAGTTATGGTGGAACAAACTTGTTAATTTCTTTTTCCGCACTTGGGATATTGATGTCTATGAGAAAAAATTCAAAAAATGTCAGGAGAGACTTGTCAAATACAGAAATAATAGGTGTTTAGTTGCTTGTTAAATATGTAAAAATTTTACTTAACACTATTCTTGTTGAAAAAAAATCAAAATAGTGCATAATATCCAAGATATGATCAAAACCAGATTAACAGCCTCTTTCCTAATACTACTGTGTGTTTTTGCTGGATATTTTGTATGGAATTCTCAAGTAAATCCAAAATCAGATAGATTTCTATTCAAGTTGGGACTTGATTTGAATGGTGGAACACATTTGACCTATCGCGCAGATGTGTCAGAAATTGAGCCATCTCAGGTAGACGACTCAATGAACGCGCTTCGTAGAACAATAGAAAGAAGAATAAATATTTTTGGTGTTTCAGAACCAATCGTTCAAATTGAAAAAGGGGGAGTTTTCAGTAGTGAATATGATAGTCATAGGCTAATTGTTGAGTTACCGGGAGTAACTGATGTTTCTGAAGCAATCAGACAAATTGGGGCAACACCTATTTTGGAATTTAGATTAGAAAAATCAGAATCAGAGATCAATAAAATTCTAGAAAGCGCCCAAAGCCCTGATCAAGAAATTATCCTGAAAATAGACGATATATATGAGTCAACGGGACTGACTGGCGCTCAATTATCTAGAGCTAGTTTGGTTTTTGATAATATTACAGGTCAGGCAAGTATTCAGGTAAAATACAATGAGGATGGAACAAAATTATTAACAGATTTGACTTCAGAAAATATTGGAAAGGTAATGGCTATATTTTTGGATGGAGAATTGATCTCTAGTCCCGTTATCAGAGATAAAATTACAAATGGTGAAGCAATTATATCTGGAAATTTTTCTGCAGAAGAAGCTCGTGATTTGGTAAGAAACTTGAATTTTGGCGCATTACCAGCTCCGATAGAATTGATAGAAACACAAACAATTGGGGCCACATTAGGAAAAGAAACTCTAGAAAAAGGCATTAGAGCTCTTCTAATCGGTTTCTCTGTAATATTCTTATTTTTGATTATTTGGTACAAACTACCAGGAATTGTTGCTGTAATTGCTTTGACTTTTTATGCCTTGTTGATGTTGGCATTGTTCAAGCTGATTCCTGTGACACTAACCGCAGCAGGTTTGGCGGGCTTTATACTTTCTATTGGAATGGCAGTTGACGCAAATATTTTAATTTTTGAAAGAATAAAAGAAGAATTAGAAAAAACAACAAATTTGTACGATGCCGTAAAATCAGGCACAGAAAGAGCGTGGTCATCTATTAGAGATGGTAATTTAACAAGTATAATTTCTGCGGTTGTCTTATATTGGATGTCTGGAACATCGCTTGTGCAAGGTTTTGCATTGGTTTTTGGTATCGGAGTTCTGGTTTCAATGTTTACCGCAATTGTTGTTTCAAAAATTTTGCTACTATCTATCAGTTCAAAAAAAGAATTTTTACCAAACAGTTTCGTAAAAAAAGTATTTAGACCGGGATTTAATTTAAAAAAATAATAAAAAAATGTTTGTAATCATTTATAGAAAAATATTTTATACCATATCGATTGTTTTGATAACATTGTCTATAACCAGCGTTGCTGTATGGGGAATAAATTTTGGTATTGATTTTACAGGAGGATCTATTTTGGAGATCAATTTTGTAGAAGATAGAATAGAAAAAAGCGAATTAACAGAAAAATTAAACAGTCTAGCACTAGGCAGAGAATTTTCTATTAGAGAAACTGGTGAGACTGGTTATATTTTGAAATCCAGAACTATTGATAATGATGAAAAAGAACTTATACTTTCCACGATTTCCGAAAATAGAGATTTGATTCAGGAGATTAGATTTAATAATGTTGGTCCGACACTTGGGGATGAATTGCGTGGCAAGGCACTAATTTCTATGCTTGTTGTGATTCTGGCGATTGTATTATTTATTGCAATTGCTTTTAGTCAGGTTTCAAAACCAATTTCTTCTTGGAAATATGGATTGGTTGCGATAATTACTTTTTTGCACGATGTCATCGTTCCGATTGGATTATTCTCAGTACTCGGTAGATTTTATGGTGTAGAAGTCGACACACTTTTTGTAATCGCGATTTTGGTAGTTCTTGGTTATTCAATAAACGATACTATAATAATTTTTGATAGGATAAGAGAAAATCTAAAAGATCTTCCAGAAAAAATCAGAAAAGAAAAGTTTGAAGAAGTGGTCGGAAAAAGTTTGAGACAAACATTTTCTAGGGCGATCAGTACATCAATCACAACAATTATAATGTTACTTGCATTATTTGTTTACGGTGGAGAATCTACCAAATGGTTTTCGTTAGCTCTAATAGCTGGAATTGCAGTTGGTACATATTCATCAATTTTCTTTGCTGCGCCAATGTTAGTAACTATTGGTAAAATTAGCAAAAATAAATAGCTATTGCTTTGATAATCTAGTCATAAAAAAAGCCTCATTTTGTTTTAAATTTATTCTAAATAATTTTGCTTGACAGCAAAATTATTTCGTCTATAATAGCCCTTACCTCATAAGAGGGTTTTTATTTGGTAAAACAAGTAAAAATAGAACTTTGAAAACAAAATAGTATTTGCATTTATCTGGTAGGTAAAACCTAACAGATTCATTGCATTGTG
>DAOLDC010000030.1:0-4941 GCA_035327525.1 Minisyncoccota bacterium
TTTTCTTATATAAATTTTTGGCACTGTGATATAGATTTTGTGTATCTATAAAAACTGCCACCCTCTGTTCTTTGTGTTTTATTACTGACATGATTTTATTATATCAAAAATTAAATAAAAAGTCCGAGATTATTTCTCGGAAATTTTTTTGTTCTGATTAGCCGATTTTCTTTTGGAGAGCTTTGTGACGTTTTGGGTCTTTTTTTGCCAAATAACGCATTATTTTTTGTCTTGTTGCCACCATTGATAGCAATCCTCTTCTAGAGTGATTGTCTTTTGTGTGCTTTTTTAGGTGTTTTGTAAGTTCTTCTATTTGTTTTGACAAAATAGAAACCTGAACCTCTGGAGAACCAGTGTCCGTTGCATGTGACTGAACTTCCTTTATTGCCTTTGCTTTCTTTTTCTTTGTTAACATAATTAGGTAATATCCTATCATAAATTATAAAATTTGCAATACGTGCAATTTTGTCGCAAATAATATTGTGCGACATTGAATATGTTATAATAAAAGTAAGTAAATGAACAACAAAAACGAAATTTCTCAACTAAAGCAAGGTTTTTTGGAATATATTGAAATCGAAAAAGGTCGAAGCGTGAAAACTGTTGAAAACTATGATAGATATTTGAGTCGCTTTTTTGTTTCACAGAATATAAAGACAATTTCTGATATTACAGATAGAACTATTCGCGAATTTCGTCTGTGGCTGAATCGGCAGGATGCAAAACTGAATGTTGGTAGTGCCTATAAATCTGGAACTATAAAAAAAAGAACGCAAAATTATTATTTGATTGCAATTCGATCTTTTTTGAAATTTTTAATAAAACGTGGCTACAAGACTGTGGCGCCCGACCAAATAGAGTTGGCAAAAGTTTCTGAGAGGTCGCTTGATTTGATTTCTATCGACGATTTGAAAAAAATAATCAACGGACCAGATTTGGAAACAACAAAAGGCCTGCGCGACCGATCAATAATCGAGCTACTTTTTTCTACAGGTTTACGCGTGTCAGAATTGTGCTCGTTAAACCGCGATTTGGATTTAGGAAGAGATGAATTTTCTATTAGAGGAAAAGGTGAAAAAATCCGAGTTGTTTTTCTATCAGAAAGTGCAAAAAAAATTATAAAAAAATATTTGGAAAAAAGAGATGATATGGACGAGGCAATGTTTGTACAAGTTGCTGGAAAAGGCGGTGAAAGTTTATTAAAAAAACAAGTTTCAATCCGTTTGACGCCCAGATCAATAGAAAGAATTATCAAATTTTATGCAACAAAAGCTGGTATTTCAAAAAAAGTTACGCCACATGTTATTAGGCACTCATTCGCCACAGACCTGCTGTCAAATGGAGCTGATTTGCGCTCGGTTCAGGCACTGCTGGGTCATGCAAATATAACAACAACGCAGGTTTATACTCATGTAACGGACAGACATTTGGGAGAAGTTCACAAAAAATTTCACGGTAAAAAAGGCTAAAAAATAAAGGCGCCGGAGAATTGAAAATTCTACGCGGCGCCTCGTGTGTGGGCGGGCCGGCCCTTTTTACGCAGACGCCAACAAGGCGACTGCAACTCCTACTTCTTCCACCATTTCGGCCGCTTCACCCGTGTGGGTTTCGCGGCTCGCCACTACTTTCTTAAGGCGAATTTTGGCCTCCTCAAGAATGAGTGTGTTTTTGGCGATGATTGCAATGCAATCGTTGCCAGCACACTCGAAGTGGAGGGCGATGTTGTGTCGGTGCGACATCAACATTCGACCTTTTGTTGTCTCCAGAAGTCGTCGTATCTGCTGTACGACTTCTGGATCGGGAATCGTCCTAAGAAAGACAATTTCCGACTTCGGTCCTCCTTTCGGGTTGTTGATTTTTTCCGCCTTGCTCGCTATCCAGTTATCACCGAGTGGCCACATTTTGGCCTTACCGGTTGCCTCACTGTCCATTGCGGACAGCTGGATGTTTTGAGGACAGTTGCGCGATGACACCTTACCGAAGGTTCTTCGATTCATATACTCTTACCTTTCCGTGTTTTTCTGCCGGCCCGTCTGGGTAGGTATCATACAATATGTGGAGATTTGGTCAATCGGTCGCAGTGAATAATTATTATTTAACTATGATATTATATATTTAATCAAAACATGAAAATAGTTTCTTGGAACGTTAACGGTATTCGAGCATGGTACAAAAAGGAAAATTGCCTAAATTGGATATTATCCAACAATGTTGATATTTTTTGTATCCAAGAAACAAAGGCAGAAAAAGAACAATTACCGCTCGAATTGGTAAATTTGGCAGGATATTGTGCGTATTTTGAATCATCAAAAGAGAGAAAAGGACATTCCGGAACAGCTATTTTTACAAAGTTCAAACCAGAAAAAGTCACTTTTGGTTTGGGAAAAAAGGAATTCGATCAGCAAGGTCGACAGATCAACTTGTTTTTTAAGGATTTTGTTTTGATAAATTGTTATTTTCCAAATGGTGGCGGTCCTGTCGAGCGCTTGAATTTCAAATTGCGCTATTATGAGGAATTTTTGAAATTTATAATAAAAATCAAAAAGACTGGCAAAAAAATTGTATTTTGTGGTGATGTAAATGTTGCTCATAATGAAATTGACTTGGCCAGACCAGAAAGTAACAAAAAAAGCGTTGGTTTTTTACCAGCAGAGCGTGTTTGGATAGATCAATTTATTCAAAATGATTTTGTTGATGTTTTTCGAGAATTTTTTCCGACAGAAATCAAATATTCCTGGTGGGATATGAAAACTCGCGCTCGCGACCGAAATGTTGGTTGGAGAATTGATTATTTTTTTGTGGATAAAACAATTTTGAATAAAATAAAAAGTGTCGAAATTTTTGATAATGTTTTGGGCTCTGATCATGCTCCAATTGGAATTGAAATAAAATTATAAATTCAGTAATTTGTTTTGATAATTTACGGCTGAAATTTAAAATAAAAAACATAAAGGACAAAAGTTATCCACATACGGAATAACAAATATCCTTTACGAATGTCCTTTATAAAACTATAATGTATATAGGTCAGCACATTTTAGTTCTTTCTCAACTTAATAATATTTTTTTGGTAATAATATCAGAGTTCGTATGTTTGCATCTTCATGCACAAAATAAGACGATACTCTTTTAGAATACCGAAAAGACCATCGTAAGCTTCACAACAATAAAAAAATGGCTCATTGAGCTGTTGAAAATATAAAGTTTCCCCACTTTATCTCACTTAGTAGAAGATTACGGTGGTTTTTTATTTAAAAAATTCACAGTTCTCCGGCCTCACCTTTTGTGCTTTTATATGCTTTTGTCCTTTATGCTTTCAATAACCAAGTGTACACAAGGTGTTGAACCATTACGCATTACTTTACAAATCTTTTTTTTCTTATTTCTTGAACTTTTTCATCATCACGTTCTTTTTTTGTCTCTTTTCCTTTTTCGCCAAGCGCTTTTATTTCCTTATCATCAAGTTTTAATAGTTCGGCAGAACGTTTCACGAGAAACGTTTCATCGTTTTTTGTCGGATCGTCTAACACTTCTTCCAAAAGAGCGTGCAAAACATAGCCTATTTTTGGTCCTGGTTTCATGTGAAACATTGAAATTATGGTATTTCCGTCGATTTTCAACATTGATACAGAGATCGGGTCTCTAATTACCTCCTCTATCATCGACTGAAATTTTCTAAGTCTATATGGTTCCTCTTTTGGCCTTCCGCTACCAATTCTGTCGCAGATACGAAGGTTCATTAGATTCCAGATTTCGTCTTTTCCAACTTTTGCTATTAGACGGCGAACAGCAGAGTGAGTTATTTGGTCTGTATCAGAAAAAAACATATGGTGTCTAACTAATTTTGTGACTTTTTCAATAGTTTCTCTGGGGAATGCCATTTTTCTCAATGTTTCACGTGTAACACGTGCCCCTACAACCTCGTGATTATAAAAAGTTGTTTTACCAGCAATTACAGCCTTTGTTTGCGGTTTTGAGACGTCGTGAAACAAAGCTGCCAATCGTATTTCTTGACTAAATTTTTTGTCAGCGGCATGTTGTAATGTCCTCAAGCAATGCTCCCAAACATCATATTTGTGTGCCTCTTTGTTTTGTTCGCAACCGACGGACTCTTCAAAAATTGGCAAAATATACTTCAAAATACCTAGTTTTTGAGCCAAACCCAGACCTAGAGCTGGATTATCTGACATTATTATTTTTCTAAATTCGTCCCCAACTCTTTCCGTAGAGACAAATTTCATTAGTTTTGCATTTTTTGAAATTGACTCAGCTGTCGCCTGTTCTATTACAAATCCCAATTCGGCAGAAAATCTGATAGCCCGCAACATTCGTAGTGCATCCTCGGAAAAGCGCTTTTCTGGCTCCCCTACAGCCCTTATTAGTCTATTAGAGAGGTCATCTTGTCCTTTATACTCATCAATTATTTGTCCTTTATCAATATCCATAGCCAGAGCGTTTATAGTGAAGTCGCGTCTCTGTAGGTCCTCCGACAGTGTCTTACTAAATGTCACTTTGCCCGGATGTCTTTTATCGCTGTATTCGGCATCTAGTCTGTACGGTGTTATTTCAACAACTTGTAATGTCGGATCCTCTGATTCGGTTTTTATGCCAACGGTACCGTATGTGTTTTCATAAAAGGAATTTGGAAATAGTTTTTGAATTTCTTCTGGAATGGCGTTTGTTGTTATGTCCCAATCTTTTGGTTTTTTGTTTAGAATAATATCCCTAACGCAACCGCCAACAATATATGATTCAAAATTCGCCTCTTTCAATATTGAGGATATTTTTTGTACTTCTTTTGGTATTTGATTATTTGATATTGTCATTTTTATATAATTCTATATTAATTTTGATTTTTAACCAATTTAGCGTATTATTCATATTACTGCACTCGTGGTGAAATGGATATCACAACGGTCTTCGGAACCGTTATTGTGGGTT
>DAOLDC010000031.1:0-4285 GCA_035327525.1 Minisyncoccota bacterium
CCTTTTTTCGTCAAGTTGCACTTGACCAAAAAAGACTGCGGAGGATTCAAAAAACAGTGCTGGAATTTTTTTTTACTTTAAATTGTAATAAATCCAACCTTATCAAAAACTCCCAAATTTCTAAAAAATTTGTTACAATCAAACTAATTATGAACCACAGAATAATACATTCGCTTACTCGCTCATTTTACCCAATTTGCTTTGACAAATGGACTGAAATAGTGTATAATAGACACAATATAAACAGAAAAATTTAATTAAAATTTAATCAAAAAAAATGGAAAAACATCCGCTAGATCTAAAATATCCCGACTTACAAAAGCCAAAAGATGAAACTGGTAAAAAATCCGTTGTTCAAATCGCAGTCGAGCGAAGCGAACAACGAACTGATGAAACAGTACCAAATGATCCAAACGAGCGTATTGAGGCGTATTTAGATCGCCTAGAAAAACTAATTCTTGATCCCAAAACCGAGCAAAAGAAAAAAGATCTCGGTGATATTATGCACACCAATCGTCCTCGCGCCCTCTCCTTGTTACGAGAAAAAATAATTAATGAATATATTCGTCCGAACAAAGAGAAAATGGCTGAGGGAGCAGCAATAGTCGAAGAAAGAGCCGCTCGTCAGATGGGTATTAATACTCAGTATGGAGAAGATCAATTAGCCCAAAGAGCAGAGATTGCCGTCGGTGATTTGGAAAGTTCGCTCGATCAATGGATCACATATCTATCTGACAAAAATGAACCATATCCAGTTTGGTTTCGTTATTATGCTTTTAGGAATATTCTCAATCTTGGAGAGTATGATAAAGATAAAAAAGAATTTCCAAAGCGCTCAAAAGGAACATTTAAACTTTTCCCCGACGTTGATAGTGGAGCCTTGGCTTATGTTCAAGAAATGATGGAGGCGTCGACAGACGATGAGGTGCTCAATCGTATTCGCCAATCGCAAAAAACTCTTTGGCAAACTCCGGATTCAGATTTATTGACCAAAGAAAAAGCCAAAGCTTTTTTTACTATGCCTTTTGCTAAACAGTATGCCGAAGGTGTCAGTAAAAATGGAGAAATCACTCCAGAGCTTCGAGCCGAAACTCGAGGTGAATGGGTAAAATATCAGCAAGGAACTGATCCGACAGCCCTGTGGCTTTCTTTACAAAATAAAGGCACCGCTTGGTGTACGAAGGGTTATCCAACTGCAAAAACTCAGCTTAATGATGGAGATTTTTATGTTTACTATACTCTCGATTCTCAGGGTAAGCCTACTATTCCTCGTATCGCTATTAGAATGGAAGGAAAAGATAAAATTGGTGAAAATCCTCGTGGTGTTTTTGATACACAACAAAATTTGGAACCAAATATGATTGAAATTATGGAAGCAAAACTTAAGGAATTCGGCTCAGAGGCAGACAAATACAAGAAAAAGTCAGCTGATATGAAGCGGTTGACTGAAATTGAAAAGAAAATCACCTCCGCTCAACTTTTGAGTAAAGAAGAGCTTACCTTTCTTTATGAACTAAATTCACCTATTGAAGGTTTTGGTCGTAGTCAAGATCCTCGCATCACCGAAATCCGCTCTAAAAGAAATGTCAAAGAAGACCTCCCAATCCTATTCGACTGCACACCATCCCAAATCGCCACCGCCTCAAACGAAGCCACTGATCAAACTCTTGCATACATCGGCCCATGGAATATCGAAACGTACAATAAAATCCAAAACTATCCAAACATCAAATATTTATATTCAAAATTCCCAGAATCACCAATATTAATGCGTACAATAGAAACTGATCCTACTCTCAAAACCCCAGCTGACGCGAAAAATACAATACTAGCCGACGGACATCAAATTTCTAGCACTGCCGAACAAATGCTCGAACAAACCACTTTCAGTACAGAAAGTGTTGAGTATAATCTTGTTTCTTTTTCAGTCGCAGAGCTTGGTTTTCCTAATGGTGCAACTGTTAAAGAAATATTTGATAAAGGTATAGAGCTCGGCCTAGAACTTTGTCCAGCTGAAGTCGGTCCAAATTTACGATTACAGTACAATGACCAACCAAATGACAACTATTTGTTTTTAGCAATGGAAACCATTGACGTGGACGGTAACCCGCTCGTTTGGCTCGTGGACCGGTCTTCGGGCGTTTCTTGGCTCTACTACTTTTGGGCGAGACCCGACCGCAGGTGGGATGCTGGCTATCGTGTCGTCTTCGTTTCTCGCAAGTCTTAGTTCTCAATCCTTGGTAACTTAACTCTAGCCCTTGGTCCCTTTGAACTTAGTCCTTTGACTTTTTGCAATCAAAATTTTCTGCTATAATAACATTATGTATATTGCATGCGATATAGGTGGAACAAAGTTTCGTGTAGCAAAATCACACGACAATGTGAATTTTGACGAGCCAGTTATTTTGGATACACCGAACAATCCAACCGATGGACTGCGATTCATTGCTGACACTGTTTTGAATTTAACAAAAGGACAAAAAATTACTTCTGCAGTTTTCGGAATTGCTGGAGTTTTGGATCAGGAACATAATTTTTTGATCAAATCGCCACATTTGCCAGCGTGGGAAAATATTCCACTCAAGGAATTTTTTGAAAAAGAATTCGGGGCGGCTGGTGGTAAAAATTCGAACAATGCATCAAATAATAGTTCGGCTAATAATTCTAGTAATAGCCTCGGTTTTTTTTCACGAATTTTTGGCCGAACAGAAGCCCGATCGCCGGAAATTTTTATTGAAAATGATACTGACATTGTCGGTTTGGGTGAGGCGGTGGCTGGTGCTGGTCTCGGGTTTGAAATTGTTGTCTACATAACTGTTTCGACCGGAATTGGTGGCGCAAAAATCGTATCAGGAAAATTCGAAAAAAATCGCTACGGTTTTGAACCCGGATTTCAAATTTTGAATAATCAAACTGGCCAAAACTGGGAGGATATTTCATCTGGCACAGTTGTCGAGCAAAAATACAAAATGCACCCAAAAGATGTGGCAAAAACTCCAGCGTGGGCAGAAGTAGAGCGAAATGTGGCGATTGGAATTCATAATTCTATTTTGCACTGGTCGCCGGATGTTGTTGTGGTTGGCGGTTCAATGGCGCGTGATTTTAATTTTGAAAATCTAAAAAAAGAAATTTCTTCAATGATGAAAATTCACCCAAAAATTCCAGAAATAAAAATGGCAGAACTAGGATCAATTGGTGGAATTCACGGCGGATTTGCATTTTTGAGATCTAGGTAGATCAACTCGGCGTTTGTTGATGGAAATTTAATGCAATTATGAAACACAAAATAATTTTAATAATTCTATTTTGTGTTTTTGCTGTTTTTATTGCAACAAATCTAGCCGTAGCGCCGACTTTTCAGACAAAAATTTTTCAAACAAAAAATTCTGAAACAAAAAATCCTGATTCTCGCGATTATTTTTTTACAAAAAAGCCAGAACCACTTTCTGAAATAAAAATTTTATTTATCGGAGACATTATGATGGATCGAAGCATCAGGACGCGTGCCGAAAATCTTACCAGAACAATGGGTGAAAAAACCGGTTACGATTTCTTTTTTCAATGCGCGCAACCCGTATTTGAAAAATATGATTTTGTTGTTGCAAATTTGGAGGGGCCGGTGACAAATTATCCGTCTGCCAGTCAATTTGCACCGATTGGCCATCCTGACAATACAAAATTTACAATGTCACCTGCGACATTGTTGGCGATGAGGAATTCTGGGATAAATATTATAAACATAGACAACAATCATATGTACGATTTTGGAAATGATGGACTGAGGCAGACAGTACAAAATATTATTTCTGTTGACATAAAATATTTTGGAGATCCATTTAACCCTGACCAAAAAAGCATAAACATTGTCAAAAATGGAATTTCATTTGATCTAATTTCTTATAATGAATTTTTTGGCAAGACAGAAGAAACTATTTCAGAAATCGAAACAATAAATTCAAAAAAGTTTTCCGAAGGAAATTTGAATCGAAAAATAATTATTTTTGCACACTGGGGAGATGAATATGTCGAGGTTCCAGAAAGGATAAGAAAAACCGCCCGAAATTTTATTAATTCCGGCGCTGACATTATTATTGGAACTCATCCACACGTTTTGCAGGAGGTAGAAATCTATAATCAGAAGCCGATTTTTTATTCTCTTGGAAATTTTATTTTTGATCAATATTGGGATGATTCTGTAAAAAATGGCGGAGCGGCCGAAATTGTGATAAATAATAGAGGGGAAGTCACATCGCGATTGTTTCATGTTTATTTGGACACTGAACGC
>DAOLDC010000032.1:0-4215 GCA_035327525.1 Minisyncoccota bacterium
GCTAACGAGGTAGGGTCTAAACGCCCTCGTGGGTTCGAATCCCACACTCTCCGCAACGGTCCGTGAAAACGGGCAGAGTCCCGTTTGAACGGAGCGTCTGCGAAAAAATAGTGAGGGTGGGATGAGAAAGACGGACTGAGTAAAAATGAGTGAAACGAATTTTTACGAAGGAGTCGGGGTCGCGAACACTTTGTAAAATTTGAGTCGAATTTTCATGAGGCGAAAAATTTTACTTAGTGATTCGTGACCGAATCGCGCCATCTCAACATTAGACCTTCTAGAATTCTAGATATACTTAATCTAAGACTATACCAAGTTTTTCTCGAATTAAGTCTGAAGTATCCGAATTTTCAACACCTCTATCTATAGAAAAATAACTATTTGATAATCTCATTAAAAGGGATGCGGATTCTAAAACATCTTCTTTCGTATTTTTGATTAGGTCAATTTTATAAAAAAAATTGTAAAAACATATATTGTTAGTAGAGGCTCTTAATTTTGCGGATAATTCCCGTGTTTTATCAGCCGCGGTTTCGTAATCTCTTATTCTAATTTCTCTTCTTTCTGGATTCATCATGTCTATACTATACGGCATAATATTAAAGGGGTTAGCATAAAATTTTGAATACCTTATTAAACAAACAGAAACTTCTTCTATAATATCTCGGTTTCTATATATAGGATCTAAAAAATCTTGTTCAACCAATTTTGTAACTCAATGATTCTCTCTCGGGGAAAATGTCGACCAAATTCCTTTTCCATCGCCAATTCCTTTTTACGATTTTTATCCATACTTTTATCTCCCATAACCCAACATCTTCGCTTGTAGCTCAACTTGTTCTTTATAATTTTCCAGAGATTTTTTCTCATCAAACTTCAGCAAATCGCCAAAATATCTTTTCATAAAATGCTGCGGAACAATTTCTGATACTTCAACAAATTTCCCAGTTTTAACTGATCTAAACTTTGCCAAAAGATCCAAAATAATTTTATTGTCGATGACCCCATGCTTACCAAGTTTCTTAACCACATCCAAATCAACATCATTTCTTTTCGCCAAAAGTCTCGAGGCAACAGAATGCGACATCGAGTCACCACAAACGTGAATCATTCTGATGTACTTCTCATATTTTTCCAATAAATCAGATATTTTTCTGGCCTCTTCATTGGCGATAACCGCATTATTTACACTCCACTCATCAGGCAAATTAGCAACTGAATGACCTAAATCTATTGTTACTCCCCATTCATTGTCACCAAAAAACTCTCCTGCTTTATCAACAATTCTTTTTAGATTTTCGTCTGTAATTTTTGGACTTCTCGCAAGAGCTGTTTGTCTAGTCTCAAAAACAACAACTCTTTTCGAGTCTTTTGGCTTTGACTTACCAACAAATTCAATCGTCCTATCAATCAGTTCTTCATCAGAACCCAGGCCTAGTCTATTGAGGGTTTTTTCTTGGGTCTCTTCTATAACAGAAGAGGTTTCTCCAGACTGAAACAGTCCAAGAATTCTCATATCAGCAGAAACCAAGTCATAGTTTATTGGAATATCTTGTCCAGGATCCAATTGCTTTGCCATTTCAAAATCTCTGACAATTATCGCTGGGTCTGGTTTCTCACCAAATCCAACAAAAAAATGATCTAAAGATCCGTGAAAACTTGTAATTTTTATGTTGTGCTCCTCAAGCTTTGATTTAACTTTTTCTAATTCTTCATCGTTTGGAATTTGATCCAAACAAATATTTACACCATCAAACCCGCCACCCTCGATAAGTCTCTTTATTTCATCAAAGTCTTGCTCACCACGAAGAACGGTAACTAAATCCAGGGCAGATGTGACGTTCTCATTTGGCTTATCAAGACTATATTTCTCCACCAATAGCCGTGCTCTTTTCATAACCGACTCTTCAAGTCTATTTTCGACACTGCTATCTAAATTATTTCCTGGTGTTTCCATTTCTTTATTTTTTATAAAATTTATTAATAATGTCACATTTAAAATATTCCGGCATTCTTTCCCAGCGTAGTAATCTAAACTGACCTTTCTTTGGTAAGTGTTTTTTGATTATTCCGTCAACCTTGCTTCTGATTTTTTTTATTTTCTCACCCTTATCAGACAAGATTGTCACTTGTGGCATAAAATAAGCCCGTATAATTGCATCTGGATAAAATCTTTTGCTCTCATTACTTGAAAGTGGTAGAAAGATCAGTGACCCGCTACCAACAGCCTTAGTTTTATCCTTTAGATCAAAATTTTCTTTAGACTTTTTTCCTGTTAGATCATAATTTATAAACAAATCTGATTGTCTGATTAGGTCTGCACTGTAAGTACCACTATAAACGGTGACATAATCTCCCGTGCAATTGATTAACTTCTTAATTGTATCTTCCGTACAAAATTCTAGGCTAACGTCAATTCCTTCTATTTTTATTTTAAATTGAAAATAATCATAATCTCCCGAAGAATGATTTTTTACAAAATTATCTATGTGCCAATTGTCAGATTTTTTTAGATGTTTTTTAAGATATGTTTTGATCTTTTTTAAATCCTCAAAAGATTTAAGCAGTATGAACAGATCAATATCAGAGGGATTATTGTTAGTCTCTCCTGTTTTTATAATAGAATCATATCTTATCCCTCGGACATTAAAATACGGAGAATAAGAAAGTGATCCACCAAGAACAATGTTACCTGAGACCTTTTTAATCTTCGGTAAAATGCTTCCAAGAATATCTCTCAATCGTGCGGTACTAATTACTGATTCAAAAAGAGTCGGTTTTTGATCCTTTCCAAAATAATACAGAGACTGTATAAAAATATCTAAAATCTTCTCATCATCTGTACCAAAAATCTTTCCGAAAAGTCTCCTGATGTCCGCCTCGTTATTAGAAAATTTCTTGTTGTAATTTTTTTTCAAAAAATAGGATATTGCAGTTCTAGTTTCGAGAGAATTAGTACTGCCAGATTCGATTGATCTGATGTATGAAAATATTAATTTTTTTAAGTCCATGAGAAAATTATATCATTATTTAGATGATTGAGCAATATTTTGCCCGCCTTGACAACAAAGTATCGGAGTGACTCACACTCCCATGGACGAGAGGTGACTCTCACCTTTACTTTCAATAAATTAGATCATTCAGAAGATTTTTGAGAAAAAATAAGCCCCCAACCGAAGTTAGGGGCCGTCGTTAAAGCATGTGAGAATTTGATATCTGGGAATGAGTTAGCTACTTTGTCCCAGGTTTTTTAAACCTTCTTTTTTTGATTTCGCTAATCTGTCTAGTGTATTCGTACAAATCATTTTTTTTAATTTTTTTACCAGTATCGTTTTTTACCTCATCAATTATTTCTGCTGGTGTTAGTTTAAAAAACTTTTGCTCAACCTCATCATATCGCTTTTTATTTGTGACGTTTCTAAATGTTGATATTTTTACATCAAAATTTTTAATCTTATTAATTTTTTTAGAAATCTTATTCTTCTCAAAAATATTTACTATCTTTTTTATTTCTCTTAAATCTTTATCTGTTAATTGTGAATAAACAACAATATCGATTGTGTTGTTTTGTGAGTCGTCATGAAAATTTGTTCTAATACCAAATGATGGGACATTATTAATATGTAAAATACCACTTATAATATAGCCCCTAATTGAGGTGCTATAAATTTGAGGTAAGTTATATTCTTCGATAATGTCATTAATGAATTGGATAAGATAATTTGTTGGAATCTGTAGGTGTAATTCGTGACTTAATTTTTCTGCTTCTCTGCGACCTATCTCATTATTATTAAATCTTTGTTTAATAATATCCAAGGATTTTTTAAATGGTTCACTTTCAAAAATTTCTTCGTCTAATTCAATTATTGCATTCGCCCACTGCTTCAATATTGTTTCTCTGTCAACCAGAGTTGCATTTGATATTTTATTTGCGGGAGCATTAATAATCTCTCTGGTTTTGTTAATTCTTTTTTGCAAATCTGAATCTGAAAATACTAGCAACAGATTTTGCTCATGTTTATTCTGGATCTTCTTTTTCATGATTTCATATTAGTGCTTTGTATAAAAAAGGCAAGATTTATATAAAATGATTGCATTTCGCTAGACAATTTACATGCTACAATTTTTGACATTTCATAAAATAGTGTTACTTTTTGATCAGAAAGTTCTATAACAAACAAAGGGAGAAAAGTGATGAAACAATCATTTAGGCCG
>DAOLDC010000033.1:0-4157 GCA_035327525.1 Minisyncoccota bacterium
CATAAAAAGCACTATACCCGTCCGAATTAAAATCCGACCAAAATTAAAATAAAATTTCGTCAAAATTCAACAAAAATCCACTCATGGCAAAATCGCCAGTTTGATCTACCACAAATTTAATCCAATTTAATATTTCTTTGACGAGATTTTATGTCGCTCTGTTAAGATATTTTTTATGAGAAAAATTAAGAAAATATTTATTCAATGTATGATTGTTGGAAGTTTTTTTGTTTCATTTGGTTTTGCAAATGCACAGATTATATTTACCGAGATAATGTACGATCCGCCAGGAACCGATACGGGTAGGGAATGGATAGAAGTGTATAATTCTGGCACTGATTCTGTCGATTTGACCACTTACAAACTTTTTGAAAATAATGTAAATCACAAAATCACCGAACACTCCGGCGGAAAAATTCTTGCTCCAGGCAAGTACGCAATAATTGCCGATAACGTAGAAAAATTTCTGATTGATTTTCCGAATTTGGCTGGCACTATTATCATTTTTGACTCGGCATTTTCACTCAATAATACTGGCGAAGATTTTTCTCTGATTGATTCTGCTGGCGTAGCAATTGATACCATCAGTTATTCTGTAGATTTGGGTGCAAAAAATAATGGAAATTCTCTACAGTTATATGCTGGAGTTTTGATTCCTGCTGAACCTACTCCTGGGGCAAATAACAAAACAGTCCCAGCTGACGAAAATTCCACCAATGACTCTAGTTCAAATAATTCTAATACCAACAATTCCGATAGCAACAATTCCGGGACAAGCAATTCCGCCGATAATTCCACCAACACTTCCTCTTCAAATAATTCCACACACTCAAATCAGGTCGAACTTTCAAAATTTGTCCCCAAAATAAATTTTGAAATAAATGCCGGGCGAGACAGAAGCGTGTTGGTCAATTCACCAATCGAATTTGTCCTCAATCATAATCAGGAAAACTCGTCTGGAATGAATATTCTATGGACATTTGGTGACGGTAATTTTATTACTAGCAGAAATTCGCTAGGCACAAAAGTTGAACATTATTTTGATCGAATTGGGGAATATAATGTTGTTATAAATGCGGGTTATCAAAAAGATTACGCCGTTGATAGGGTAAAAGTGACTGTTACCGAGCCAAAGATAGAATTTTCTATCTCAAATAGTGGAAAACATGTGGATTTGCTGTTGAAAAACAATACCGACAAAGAGATAAATATCGGTCGTTTTTTCATCAAAACCAATGGCGGAACATTCCACTTTCCTCAGGATACAATTTTGAGTAAAAATCAAATTCTCATTATTGGCCCTAACACCACAAAACTAAATTATATTGATTATGTAGATCTTTATTATCCAAATGGAGAATTTTTGACGGGACAAATTTTGATCCCAACTATCACCAATTTTTGATTGCCTTTTTGCAATTAATCATATAATCTACGGATCAGATTATTGCCGAAAATTTCTTGAACATTCAACAAAAACAAAAAAGGAGATATTAGATGAATACATTGACTAGGTTCGCGAAACCGTTTTTTTGTTCTATTTTGATTTCATTTTTCACTATTAGTTGTGTTGGAATTTTTTCCGAACCTGATGATGAAGAATATTTTGAAATCAGAAATATAACCCATCACTATACAAATACTCAACATCGAGCAAAATTGGAATTGTTAGCAACAAATCTAAAAGCTCGCGCAACGCATTTTTTGGTGATGGAGATAAAATCATTTGGTACCGATCTGTATTTTTATAACAGCATCACCAATCGTGGAAAAGACGGATTCATTTATCAAATTGATAAATCACCAAGACATAACTTGTTGACTAATCTGTTTTTCCATACTTACGCCGAAATACTGAGAAACAACAATAAAAATCAAACACTGACCAACAATTACCACAAAGTTTCAGCTGGTGAAACAGTGTTGTTCTATATGTTTGTCAGCGTTATTCCATACATGGAATCTGTTGGTAAACACATTAACGATTTTCCGGTGTCGGTACAAATGAAACACTTCTATTGCTCCGAATATTCGAACAATAGAACCTCTCATAAATATTCTATACATAAAAAATTTGCTTTCACACCATTTTGAAGCATTTTTACGGCGCGCTCAAAAAACGCGCCTTTTTTAATTTAAATTTTATAATTTGAATTTTTCCGAAAAATTCTGCTATAATGTGCCATATGCTGAACGAATCATCATTAAAGTTCATTTTTATTTTTTTGCTAATTCTATTGATTAGTTTTGTAATCGCTTTTTTAATTTCAAATAAATAATCCCAATGTCATCACAAATTTTAGAAAAAATATTCGGTGGAGAGTCCAGACTAAAAATAATGAAGTTGTTCATTTTCAACACTGATGTTTTTTTTGACAAAGACAGTATCGCAAAAAAAACTAGACTGAATCCGGATATTATCCAAAAAGAGATAAAATTTTTTCAAGAAATAAAATTAATAAAAAGTTCCAGTACTATAATGGATTTTGAGACAAAGAAGGGAACAAAGAAAAAAAGAGTTTCTGGTTTTGTTTTGAACAAAAATTTTTCATACCTCAATTCGTTAAAAAGCATTTTGATAAATACAATCCCGTTGCAAAAAAACAATATAGCAAAAAAAATGTCAAAAATTGGCAGTGTAAAACTAATAGTTTTGTCTGGGGTTTTTTTACAGATAGATGAGGGCGCCATAGATTTGTTGGTGGTTATCGATAATGCAAAAGATAGTTCAATAAAAAATACTATCAATCAAATAGAGTCAGAAATAGGCAAAGAAATTAGATATGCGGTATTTTCTAGTGATGATTTCAAGTATAGACTCGGACTATATGACCATTTGCTTAGAGACATTTTTGATTATCCACACCACGTACTTGTAGATAAAATTGGCCTATAAGACCTCATTATGTGTTATAATTGTTAGTACGACATGCGAGTGTCGTTCAGTTATTAATAACTTTTACATTATAAAATTATGAACAGTTTAGAAATTTGGACTAACGCGTTACAGTCCTCTTTTGAAAAAGTATTGGATGGTGTAATAACAGTTTTACCAACATTGATTTTTGCCATTTTGGTAGTGATCATCGGTTGGTTGATTGGTCTTGCTCTATCAAATGCAATAAATCAAATCGTACGCTCTATCAAATTAGATAGAGTATTGAATTCAGCCGGTCTAAGTGGCCTATTACAAAAAAGCGGAATAGAATTGAATTCTGGTCGCTTTCTTGGTGAGTTGGTCAAATGGTTTACAATAGTTGTAGCATTGATTACAGCTTTTGACATTCTTGGACTAACAGAAGTTAACAGATTTTTGACAGGCGTTGTTGTGGCATATATTCCACAAGTAATTGCTGCAGTCTTGATCTTGTTGATTGCTGTTGTTATTGGTGAAGCTTTGCGAAAATTTATTATCGCAAGCGCAAAAGCTGCAGATCTACAATCTGCTAACTTTTTGGGATCTATCACAAAATGGGCAATTTGGATTTTTGCAGCATTAGCTGCATTGTTCCAATTGGGAATAGGAGCAATCTTTATTCAAACATTGTTTACTGGAGTTATTGTCGCTTTGGCTTTGGCATTTGGTTTGGCCTTTGGTCTTGGTGGCCGTGATTCCGCTGCCAGCTTTCTTGATAAAGTGCGCAGAGAAATTGCTGAAAAAGAATAGTCAGCAACAATAGTTAGAATACAAAATAAAAAAACCTCATTTATTTGAGGTTTTTTTATTTTGATATTTATTTTAACAAAACCGCACCTATTATCTAAGCCATTTTTTGGCATTTCCACAGCTTCTCCCCAAATTATCACAAAACTCGTTCAAAACAGTTGACTTATTTATTGATATGAGTATAATAGCTTCTACTGTATGAGTATTAACAAAAATTTGAAACGGTCCTAACGAAACGTTATTTCACTGCGTTCGAAAAAAAGGACCGCTTCGAATAAAAAGAAGCGGTTTTCTTTATCAAGATTTTCAGTCAAAAAATTGACTTCAAATCTGGATACGGAAAGAAAAAAAGTTCGGAAAACGGGGACATTGACAATCGAATAAGAAATACAATCAGGAAATTGTATTTTCACAAATATAAACAGTAGATAAAACGTTAAGTGGTTTTTAGATTTCCTAATGGGAATCTAAGGGCGTATGGTGGATGCCT
>DAOLDC010000034.1:0-3622 GCA_035327525.1 Minisyncoccota bacterium
ATTTGACTTAAATTGTACATTTTGTACAATTTATATATGAAACAAATGTCATCAACAAAAACTAGAGAGAATATAAGTGTAATTATAGATCATGTAAAAACTACAGGTGAACCGTTTGTAATTAGTAGACAGGGTCGTCCAGAAGTCATGATTATAAAAATGCCCGTCAATTTCAACAAAAAAATAGACGAAATAACCAATTTTAGTGCTTATTCGCAGAGTTTTGATTTTCTGGCTGACGAACCAGATTTATATTCAATTAATGATATCAAATAAAAATATTAAGATAATCAAAAAAGGCTCTGTTATTCTAGTGCCATTTCCATTCACTGATCTAAAAGGTGAAAAAATTCGACCAGCAGTTGTTCTAAATTCTGCAAAATCAACAGATTTGATTATCACTTTTGTTTCTTCGAAAGTGGACAATATGAGAAATTTAGATTTCTTGATAAAAAAAGATACCGAGAACGGATTAAAAATTGATTCAAAAATTGTTTGCTCAAAAATAACCACAATCGACAAGAAAATTATTTTAGGAAAAATCGGAGACCTAAAACCAAAACAAATTTTAGAAATTAATTGCAAGTTGAAATCAGCATTTGGTTTGTAGGTAGGCTGTTTTGAGCACACTAATTTTTTACCCTTTCAATTATATTTTTTAGTGATAATATCAAAATTATATCTATGGAAAGATTTAATAATCCAGATCGAGAATACGACTTTTATCCAGAGGATCCAAAACCTCTTTTTCGTGGTGTCTGGGCAGAAAAATTATACTCAGGTCAGGAATTGCCAGTTGGTGGATCGGTTTTTTCAGAAACACTTGATACTAGATTATTGTTGGATTTTGAAAATTTTGATGACGAGTTGGGTGGATTTACAGAGGAAAACATCAACGATTTTTTTGAAAATAATCGCGGAAAATATGAGGAATATTTGGCGTCTTTTGATACCGACTTCGATCCATATTTACATTTTGCTTGTTTCCAAGTTCAACAAAAAGTTGCTAAATTGCTACAAATAAATGAGATCAAAAAAACCAATATAATAGAGCGAATGAGAATGTATAACGAGCGCACTCCAAAACTTTCAGAAATGATTGGAAAAACGATGTGTACAGAACGAGCAATTTTGGCACAATATATTTTACAAAAAATCGGCATAGAATCTGTTTATGTCGGCGGAGTGTCGACTTTTTCTGCTGACGGAGAAGGTATGGAGGATCACAGTTTTTTGATTATAAAAGGAAAAGCAACTCCAGAGCAGAGTTTTGTTTTTGATGTTGCTAGGCCACATGATGATAGTGGAGTTCCAAGTATTTACAAAACTGCCGAAAATTTTGACTATGATCTTTTGAAAGACAAAGAATCAAATTTTTTGGTTGAAGCTAATGAAATTTTGACTGATCAAAAGGTGTATTTTGGTGTTGGGGATCCTAATTTGTTCTAATGATTTGTTTGTCTTTGATGTTTTTTTGATAATTTGCTTGTTTTGGAGTTTTATTTTTTGATGATTCGTTTTTTAAATTCAAAATTTCCAGACAGCAAAACTCAATTTTGCAAAAAAGTTAACAATTAGCAAAATATATTTTAAAAACAAAAAAGGCAGAAATCCAGCAACAAGCCCAACTGTCTCATCAAAAAAAGCAATAACTCCCGCCAAAAATCCCAAAAGCATTGTGATGGGTATCACTTGTAATGTGATTATGTTTACAACCGGTGCAACTACTGACAATTCACCAGTCATTTTCATCAACAACGGCAAAACTGTAATCTGAGTTGATATTGTTGCTGAACTTATTTCACGAAACTGAAATTTTTCTGGAATGAATTTTATAATTTTTTTTACTATTCCGCCCAAATTGATCAAGCCAATTGTTGCCAAAAAAGATAATTGAAAAGATGGATCATGAAACAAAATCATCGGATTATGCACGACCATAATCGCTCCCGCAAAAAATAGTGCCCGATTTACTGCATAATTTTTGCCCGTAACTCTGGCGAACAAGGCCAGCAATGCCATAATCGTAGCCCTAATTACCGTTGCGCCGGATCCAACCATAATTGCAAAAATAAATATTGAAATTGCACCAACAGTAGCGGACAAAATTTTTGGTAAAAAAGAAAAAAATCTTAGAATTGCTTCAGCGATTATTGAAACATTATATCCGGATAACACAACAATATGAATCAATCCAACTCGGCGAAAGTTTTCTTCCAATTCTTTACCCAAAGATCTTTTTGTGCCAAGCAATATTCCGCCCAACAATTCTGCTTCCGGAGATGGAATTATTACTTGCAGTTTTTCCAAAAATCTTTGCTTTACAAAAAAAATATTTTTTAAAATATATAATCCAGCTGAAAATTCCGGAGTATTTTTTTCAGTCAAATCTGCCAGAATTTCGATTTTTGGTCTGTACATCAGCGAGTAAATTTTGTCTTTTGCCAAAAAGTTTACATAATCAAATTCTATCCCATTATCGTTTTGAAAATTTTCCGGAAGTTGAATTTTTCCTGTGACGCGAATTTTTTGTCCGATTTTTCTTTCTGGATAAATAGGTAAAGTCAAAATAATTTTTTCATCAAGAAATATTTTTTGATTTTTTAATTCCAAAAAATCTACTGATAGAATTATTCTGGTGGTTGTATCACGAATGTCAGGCTCTCTTTTTATTACTCCGACAACAGATACAGTTTGGTCGAAATGTTTTGATAGAATTGGCTCAGTAAATAGTGTGTTTTGCCGCCAAATTACAATTGGTGTCAAAATTATTATGAAAATAGCAAACAATACAACATCTTTTTTGTATTTATTAATTATTTCAAAAAAAATTGCCACCAATCAAATTTTGGTGCCGTTTTGTTTTTTTTGCAAGAAAAAACTTTTGGTTTATTTTAGAATAAATTTATTTTTTTTCGAGACTAGCGAACTCCCCAACTTTTTATAATTTCCAATTCGTCTTCGGCGGAAATAGATTTGCGGAATTTTGCTCCTGGTTTGCCTTCGACACGGGATTTGCAATCGTTCCAGTTTGAGTGTTTTTCTAATTTTCCATCAACCAGTGAGAGATAGGAATATGCGCGGGCGTTTTTGCGATCGCGGTCGGATTTTTCCGCCAACTCTTCTTCTGTCGGTTCTGCCACGGCGACATCGTAGTTTCGGCGATCACCGCGGAATAGAGTGACCGGTTCGCCTGTCCCGAAGGATGTGGCGATTTGGTCGGCGCGGTTGTTGCCAGCAATTCCAGCATGACCTTTGACCCTCAACCATTCGATATGTCTACTTTGAACTTCTTTGAATAATTTTTGCCATAATTCCTTGTTCAAGACCTCTTTTTTTTCGGCAGTTTGCCAATTGTTTCTCATCCAACCATGAACCCATTTTGTAATACCATTTATAAGATAAGCCGAATCAGTGTAAAGTTTTATTTTACTTCCAACGGCCGTCTTTTTTATTGCAAAATATGCCGCGGAAATTTCCATTCGATTATTGGTAGTTTTTGCCTCACCATCACCAAGCTCTATAACATTATTTCCCTCAACAATTATTGCGCCCCAGCCTCCCGGTCCTGGATTTCCTCTAGATGCACCATCTGTAAAAATTAAAATTTTTCCGTTCATTT
>DAOLDC010000035.1:0-3020 GCA_035327525.1 Minisyncoccota bacterium
GCATCCGCCTGAAGAGCGGGGGGTCGGCGGTTCGAACCCGCCTCTTGACACCAAAGAACAAAAACAAAACAAAACCTTTTTCAATTCCAGTCCTCCTGAGCTTGTTGATTTTTTTTAATTACTCTTGACACTCAATTTTGTTTTTCTGTTCTTGTCGAGTTTTGGTAATTTTATTTCTAATAGACCGTGTTTTTCTTTTGCTTCCGCCAAATCAACATCTATTTCTTCTGGAAGGAGAATGTTTCTAGAAAATGAACCCCAGAACAACTCTCTGTGATAATAATCTTCTTCGTTTACTTCCAAATCTTCTTCACGAGTTCCATTGATTGTTATCATGTCTCTAGATATTTGAATATCCAAATCTTGTGGCTTTACACCAGCGATCATTGTTCTAATTATAATGTCATTTGTTTTATTAATAACATCTATTGAAAGCTGACCAGCTTCGTTCATGTGTGCTTCTTCTTCCTGATTTTCTGTCAAAGAAATTTCTTCATTTGATAAATCATTATCAAAATCATCCTCATCGTCAACATTTACGGTTCCTGTTAATCTTTCAAAAAATGTTCTCTTTTTTCTCATATTTTATTTTTTAAATATTTTATTTTTTCTATTAATAAAATGATGCCTATAATTGATATCCAAACAATTACATACGCCATTAATGCATAATTCTCTTGTCTAATTATAAAAGAATTAAACATACTATGCAAAGTTATTGCAAAGATAAAACCGATAATTGTGTAACTAGTTCTGACCTCTGCTATTTTACCATACGAAAACGCCATAAATAGACCTATTATCGCAGATGATGCAACATGCAGTAATGTTGCTCCAATAAATCTACCATTTCCAACCAATAGCGTTATATAACTTGATTCTTGTAGTGTTGTTGAGTAAATATAAAAAATATTTTCCATCGCAGCAAATCCCAGAGCAGCCGTAATCATATATACTAATGCGTCTAATGGCTCGTTATATTCTTTTGTAGAAAATCCACCAACATACGCCGCAACATATTTAAAAAATTCTTCAACAGCTGCCCAAATTACAATCAAAAAAATAGCATAAAAGTAAGCGTTATAAAAAAGAATATCTATAGATAGCGTGCTTGATCCAACAACTATTTTTTTTACAATAAAATTAATAAAAGAAACTGCTGGCACAACTAGCATCCCAAACACAAAGCACATCAAAATTATTTTTTTTGGCTCGGGATTTTTTTTGTCATGCTGAAGCCAGTATATCAACCAAATAATTGTTGGAATTATTCCTAGTACAATTGATATAATCAATGGATATTTACTAATCATCTTGTTTTCTAATGTTTGATTATATCATTTTTTTTAAAAATAAAAAAACCGATCAAATTAATGATCGGTTTCTAAAAAGGGGAGGTGCTGGCGAATAGGTAGTACAACAATCTACCATATCCAACAAATTTCAAATCATCCAGCTGGATTTTGTCCGGAGTGAGACATCACCCACACGATGCTGATGGTTTTCGACAAAAATGCTGGCACGCCAACACCTCCCAAAAATTGATACAATGTGCAAAAGGCTCCTGCAGAAATATAATATTTTTTGATAGAAAAGTCAAGTTTTGCGTATACCTTCAATACCTTGGAAACACTTTCATTATTTGAGGCGCAAATTGCCAGTCGCTACTATTTCTGGGCAAATTTCTGGCCTTGTGTATGTTGATTTTATAAATCCAGCAATTCCAATCATCACAGCATTGTCGGTGGCCAATTCTTTTGGCGGTAAAAAGATTTTGAGATTTTTTTCGCCCAAAAAACTGCCCGTGGATACAGAAATCGCTGAATCAGAGATCGACGAATCAGAAATATCTGAATCAGAGATTGTGGGATTAGAAACTGTAGAAATTTTATCAAAACTTTTTCGAATGTGAATATTGGAAATAACGCCACCGCCAATAATCAAATTTTTGGCAGAATATTTTTTCAGAGCTTTCTCGGTTTTATTTATCAAAACCTCAGTAACCGCATTTTCGAATTCTAGAGCAATTTTTTCTTTTGTTTCTGAATCCAGTTCATTGCTACCAGAATTTTCTTTTATTTTTTTGACCAAATATAGGACGGCGGTTTTCAATCCAGAAAATGAAAAGTCCAATTCTTTTGTACTGATCATTGGGCGTGGTAGGACAAAATCTGGCTGAAGATTTTTTTGTCTTGCCAATTCTGCTAATTTTGAAATTTCTGGACCTCCCGGATATGGCAAACTCATTATTCTAGCAACTTTGTCAAAAGCTTCTCCTACTGCATCATCTCTTGTTTGACCGACAATTTCGTAATCGCCGATTTTTTTTATCAAAATCAGTTCTGTATGACCGCCAGAAATCAGTAGCGCAATCGCAGGGAATTGTAGCCCTGTAGAGTTTTTCAGAACCGAAAAAATATGACCTTCCATATGGTTGATTGGTAACATCGGAATATCGAAATAGTACGACAATGCTCTAGCAAAATTTATTCCAACCCACAGCGCCGGCTCCAATCCTGGTCCATTAGTTACAGTAATCATGTCGAAATCCGGCTTATTTATTTTTGGAATATATTCTTTGAACATTGCAAACAGCTCTGGTTCTCGCTCCAGAATTTCTTTGCATTTTTGCATTTTTGGCTCCGTATCGATTTCCGTTCTAATTTCCGGCCTTGTACTTGTACTTTCCGCGGTGAAATTTTTTTTGACATCAAGAGACGACGCGTTTCCGTTTATTTTTTCAAAAAGTGGAATCAGATTTTTTGCATGCTCTCTTTTTGCCAGAGAAGGGTAGACACCGCCGTACTTTTTGTGAATCTCAATTTGCGAATTTATAGCACTATCAATAACTTGTATTTCTAACTTTTCAAGATTCAATTCTGTCGCCTGTGATTGCGACGCCTGATTATCTATTTCAAGAATAGCTAGTGCGGTTTCATCGCAACTTGTTTCTATGGATAACAAACGCATTGTGAATTGAATATTATCACAAAAAAATGTTTTTACTATGAGTTAAAATT
>DAOLDC010000036.1:0-2882 GCA_035327525.1 Minisyncoccota bacterium
AATGATAGCAGATATTGATAATTCTGTCAAGCCCAATTTCCTACTCAAAAATCACCTCGTCAAAATGAAAAATCCGCTTGACAGAGTTGTGCAATTCCCCGTTCCTATTCCACGGCTTATCTAACAAATAAGTTTTGATGCCAACAGTTGCAGTCGCCACATCATTTACATTGTGCAAGGCATCATCAATAAAAATTTCTATTCCAAAATCGCGACATGCCTCGGATTTCTTTTTTGATTTTTTCGGATCAGTGGCGCCACCTGAAGAATGATTTAGAAAAACAATATCAGAAAATAAATTTGGAAAATGTTTTGTCAGCCAATTTGTCGTTGCCTCCTTGTGTTCCTCTGGTCTGGCAGTAATTACGAATAGTTCGTGTCCATTGTTTTTTTGTTTTTTTACAAATTCTACCGCTCCTGCAAGTGGCGAGGCGTTGTGATGCAAATCGGTTTTGTAGAAATCAGCAACAGTTTGGCTGGCTTTTTCTGGATCGCAATTCCAAACTTTGGTTAATTCAAAATGTAGTGCGTCGGCCTGAGTAAAATTTGTGCCGTTTCTGGAATTATAAAATTCAAACAAATTGACGCCGAAATCCATCAGAACATCATCCATGTCTATACCAATTTTTTTCATAAAACAATATTAATGCTAAAATATTGAAATGTCCAATTTTATTATAAATTCATCAATTTTTATACATAACATTACAAGTGTAAAGATATTTACTACTTTTTTTATAATTTTTGCAGTTTATTTTATCCTGAGAAAACAATATTTTTTTCTAAAGATTTTTGCCACATCAATTGTCGCGACTTCTGCACTGACAATTTTGTTAAAAAATTTAACAAAAATTGCCAGGCCAGAAAATGCCATTTTGACATTGACTGATTACGCCTTCCCTAGCGGTCATGCTGCAATCGCCTTTGCGATTTTGACTTTTGGATTTTTTTTGATTTTTCATGAATATAATAGAGGTGTTAATAAAAATATCACAACAAATAATGGGGAGAGAAATATAACAATGAGTTGCGAGGTGAAAAATATTTTTGCAGGAATTCTGATAATTTTTGCGATTGTAATATCTGGCAGCCGACTAGTTCTGAATATTCACACTTTTTGGCAAACGCTTTTTGGAGCGGTGCTGGGGGTTGTTGTTTCTGTTTTGGTTATTTTGTTTTTTAGAAAAAAATAAAAGTCTGAGATATTATTTGATCATTCTCAATAATTTTCTAGCTGATTTTTCCATTTCTGAAACATAGGTTTTGAAATCTGAAATTCTTTGCATTTGCCCATTTTGCAAAACATACAGTGAATCATGGCGATTGTTTTCTACAAAAAAACGATCGTGGGTCACAGTAATAACAGTTCCTTCAAATTCCGAAAGTGTTCGTGTTAGAGCTTCTTGCGCTTCCATATCCAAATGATTTGTTGGTTCATCCAAAATCAATGTGTTGACATTCATCGCCGAAAAATATGCCAATAACAATCTAGCTCGTCCACCAGGGCTGAGGTCTTTTATTTTTGACTTGACCTGATCTTCTTCAAATCCGAAATGAAGAAGTAAATTTTGCAAAAGTGATCTATCAACTGGAACGCTTGCGAAACTATTTTCTGCGGGATTACTATCAACTGGAACGTCTGTTGAATTATTGTCTGTGAGATTATCATCTGTTGAAATTTCTTTCTTGACTCTTTTTGTCAAAAAACCAATTAGTGTTTCTGTCTTTGGCAAGGATTCGTGTTCCTGCATCAAATTTCCAAATTTCACGCCAGAACCGATATTTATTTCGCCGGAAATTTTCTCAATTGTACCTGTAAAAGTTTTCAAAAAAGTAGATTTTCCAGAACCATTCAATCCCAAAATACAAACTCTACTTCCAAAAACAATACCCATATCAATTGGACCAATTTTGAACTCACCTTTTTTGTCATTATATCCGCAAATCAAATTTATGACGGAAATATTCAGATCAAGTGGTGAAATATCTGGATTTATTTCAATTTTTAATTCGCCACGCAAATTTGGCCTCTTTATTTTTTCCATTCTTTTGATTCTGTTATAAACAACTTTTGCCTGATGAAAAGAATCACCCGCCTTGTCACGACGATAGCCGCGCAACAATCTATCATTGTCGCCTGTCTGATGTTTTGAACCCTTCAATGCTTGCTCTTGTTTTGACTCTGCCAAATTTCTCAATCGCTGTCGTTCATCATTCTGAGAAACATGCATTTGTAATTGTCTTTTTTCTAATTTTTCCTTATTAATCAAATAATCCAAATATTTTCCACTAGTAATTGTTATACTTCTCTCCTTCCAATCTATTTCGTAAATTTTCTTTGTAACATTATTCAAAAACTTTTTGTCGTGAGATACAACAATAAAAGCCGAGTCAGTTTTTTTCAAAAAATCCTCCAACCAAATCAATGCTGGCAAATCCAAATTATTTGTCGGCTCATCCAAAAGCATCAAATCAGGTCTCTTCAATAATAGTGCTGTCAGAAAAACTTTTGTTTTTTGACCACTGGACAAATCTCCAATATTTTTGAATTTTGATTCGGAATTTAAGGCAAATCCGGCAAACATAATTTCGATGTTTCTATAGAAAACATCGTCATTTTTGCCAACATATTCCTCGATATATTTCAAAACATTTTTGTCATTATAAATATCTGTATCTTGCGGAACAAATCCAACAATCGATTCTTTTTGAATATCAACATTACCTGTATCTGGTTTTTCCAAACCTGATAAAATTTTTAGTAAAGTACTTTTGCCAGTTCCGTTATAGCCGACTAAGGCGATTTTGTTACCGCGTTCAATATTAAAAGAAATCTTGTTCAAGAC
The DNA here is from genome assembly GCA_035327525.1 of Minisyncoccota bacterium. GTDB lineage: Bacteria > Patescibacteriota > Minisyncoccia > Phycocordibacterales > JAACPR01 > JAKLEX01. Next base: position 2,847 of record DAOLDC010000036.1, read on the forward strand.
TTTTTGATTGCCGTAATATTTTGTGATATTTTTTAC
>DAOLDC010000037.1:0-2815 GCA_035327525.1 Minisyncoccota bacterium
CGCCAATTTCTAACCGTCGCTTTTCTGGACGTTGGGCAAGGGGATGCCATTTTTATTGAGGCGCCGAACGGAAATCAGATTCTAATTGATGCTGGTCAAACTTCCGCCGTCGTCCGCCAACTCGCCAAAATCATCCCGTTTCATGATCGCCGGATCGACGCCATAATCGCAACACATCACGATTCCGACCATACCGGAGGATTTCCAGAAATTTTCAAAAGATACAAAATAGAAAAATACATCTCAGGCTCATCTCGCATTGGCGACTCGTTGTTTCACGAAATAGAACGCCTGATTGATTTGGAAAAATCTGACAGTTTTTTGCTATCAGCAGGCGACAGAATTATTCTTGATTCATTTGCCAATATTTATTTGAATGTTTTGTGGCCACCACCAGATGAGACTTTTTCTGACACAAACGAAGCCTCAGTAATTGTCGAATTGGTTTATGACAATGTGTCATTTATTCTAACAGGCGATGCGTCAAAAAAAGCAGAAGAAAAAATAATCTCAGCAATTTTTACCGAAAAAAATTCCACAGAAACTTCGCGAAAAATTCTTTTCTCTTCTACACCTTCATCATCAACATCTTCTCCAATAATAATCCTAAAAGCCGGCCATCATGGCTCAAAAACTTCCACTTCAGAATTTTTTGTCCGAGAAATCGCACCACAATTTGCCATAATTTCCGCCGGCAAGGACAACAAATTTGGACACCCGCATCCAGAAGTTGTCGCGGTTCTAGATCGGTACAATGCAGAAATATTGGAAACGGCCAAAATGGGAACAATAATATTCAAATCAGACGGCCAAAATGTTTGGCTTAAATAAATAGAATTTTTAAATCACCCCCGCTTTTTTCAGGCTAGCGTGAACACCGTTTTTCTTCAAGGTTTTCAAACCTTTTGTTGAAATGTTTATCAAAACAGTTTTTCCAGTTTCAGGAACAAAAATCCTTCTTTTTTGAATATTTGCATATCTGCGAGTATTTCCGCTTGGATTGAATTTTGTAGCACGAATACGATTGGAGTATCCGCCGCCTACTTGTGAGCTCTTATTTGTGATTACGCATTTTTTTGCCATATTTTTATATTTGTAAAAGTCATGTTATCATTTCTAAATAATTTTGCAAATATGGAAACAATGATAATTTTTTTGATAGCAATTTTGATAATGTCGGTAGTGATACACGAAGTGGCTCATGGATATGCTGCATTGTATCAGGGAGATGTAACTGCAAAATACGCAGGCCGTTTGACCCTCAATCCAATCAAGCACATTGATCTTTTTGGTTCTATTATTATTCCAGCACTTTTTATTTTACTGAATACTGGAGTCGTTCTGGGCTGGGCAAAACCTGTTCCGTACAATCCGTATAATTTGAGAAATCGTCGATGGGGAGAGTTAATAATTGCAGCAGCCGGCCCGCTTTCTAATTTTGCTATAGCATTTATTTTTGGAATGCTGATTAGATTTTCTTCTGTACTGAATTTACCAAGTTCAATAGTAGAAATTTCTCTACTTGTTGTATCACTAAATTTGGTTTTGGCTTTATTTAACCTTATTCCAATCCCACCGCTTGATGGATCAAAAATTCTTTTTGCTTTATTACCACCAGAAAAATCATTACAATTTCGCGCATCGTTTGAAAGATATGGATTTCTATTAATATTAGTGATTGTCTTTTTTGCGTGGCAAATCCTTTTTCCAATAATTCGTTTTTTGACTTATTTATTTACTGGAATATAAGAGTCGCGACAATTAATTTTTGAACTTGCAATTTAATCACTTGCATTTTCCTATCCAATATAGTAAAGTGTCATCCAATTATGCCAACAATAAATCAATTGGTTAAAAAGAGTAGAAGCAAAACCGCAAGAAAGACAAAAGCGGTTGTTTTGCGACGTGGTTTCAATACTCAGAAAAACAAACCAACTTTCTATCAATCACCATTCAAAAGAGGTGTTTGTACAAAAGTAACAACAAAAACTCCTAGAAAACCAAACTCAGCTGTTCGAAAAATTGCTCGTGTTCGCCTAACAAACGGAATGGAAATCACTGCTTATATTCCAGGAATTGGTCACAATTTGCAGGAACACTCCGTTGTTCTGGTTCGTGGTGGTCGTGTAAAGGATGTCAACTTGAAATACACAATCGTTAGAGGAGTTCTTGATTCCGAAGGTGTTCAAACTCGTCGAAAAGGACGCAGTCAATATGGTATGAAAAAACCAAAAGCTAATTAAAATAATAGATCATGCGAAAACCAATCAAAAAGAAAAATATAGCAAAACCAGATATAAAATATAATTCTGTAAAAGTTACAAAATTCATAAATCACCTAATGCATGATGGCAAAAAGACTGTTGCACAAAAAGTTGTATATGAAGCATTTGATTTGATAAAAGAAAAAGCAAAAGTCGAAAACCCAATGGAAATTTTTGAACAAGCTCTAAAGAACGCTGCCCCAGTATTAGAAGTTCGATCAAGACGAGTTGGAGGAGCAAACTATCAAGTACCAGTAGAAGTTAGAATGGAAAGACGTTTATTTTTGGCGATGACTTGGATATTAGAAGCTGCTCGTAACAAAAAAGGTCAACCAATGCACATCAAATTGGCAGAGGAAATAATTTTGACTAGCAAAAACGAAGGAGAAGCTTTCAAAAAACGCGAAAACGTTCACAAAATGGCAGAAGCAAACAAGGCATTTGCTCACTTTGCTTGGTAGTTCAAAATAAAAATCACATAAATACTTTTACTCGCTCCAGTCCTCGTTTCCTTTTTTCGTCAAGTTGCACTTGACCAAAAAAGACTGCGG
>DAOLDC010000038.1:0-2640 GCA_035327525.1 Minisyncoccota bacterium
TATTCAAAATGAATTGTTGATTTGTTTTTTATTTTTTGCGCTAGAAGAGGGTATTGTTTTATGTCAGAATTTTTCGCAATAATTTCACGAGCTTCGATTTGCGCAGCTTCTACCATTTTTATATTTTTTATTGCTTCCATTCCAATATCAGAAATTCCCCATTGTTTTCTACCGACCAACTCGCCACCTCCACGCAACGCCAAATCCAACTCCGCCAACTCAAAACCATTTTTTGCAGTTTTAAGTGCTTGCAATCTTTTTATGGAATTTGCACTTTTTGTTTCGGTAAAAATAAAACAAAATGCTTGATGATTGCTACGAATCACTCGTCCACGTAATTGGTGAAGTTGCGCCAATCCAAATCGCTCCGCACCCTCGATCAAAATCATTGTGGCATTCGGAACATTTACACCGACTTCGACAACTGATGTCGAAACCAAAATATCTATTTCTCCAGTTTCAAATCTGTGCATGACGTCATCTTTTTCTGTTGGCGTCATTTTGCTGTGCATTATTTCTATTTTCATTTCTGGAAAAATCTTTTTGCGAAGATGTTCTGCTTCGGCTTTTATGGATTTTGCGTATAATGCACCGATTTTTGTTTCGTCAGGTTCATCGATTCTAGGACAAATCACATAAGCCTGACGACCGCTACGAATTTCTTCACGCATTTGATTATAAATTTTTTCACGTTGAGTTGGTGGGACAATTTCGGTGATAATTGGTCTTCGTCCGGCGGGCATCTGGTCGAGCAACGTCAAATCTAGGTCGCCGTAAATTGTCAGCGAAAGTGTGCGGGGAATCGGTGTGGCTGTCATTGATAACAAATGTGGTGCAAATCCTTCTTTTTGTGCAAGTTTTTTGCGCTGTTCTGTACCAAATCGATGTTGTTCATCAATAATTACCAACCCAAGATTTTTGAATTTTACTGTTTTTTGAATTAGTGAATGTGTTCCAACAACAATTGGAATTTCTCCATTCTCAACCCATTTTACTAATTGTGCACGAGAAATTTTTGTTGGCTCTGTCGGATTTATTTTTGAAGGAAATTTGTAGCAGCCAGATCCGGTCAATAATCCGACCGCAATTCCACGTTGATTTTCTTTTGCTTTGAAATATCGAATAAAATTTTCAAAATGTTGTTTTGCCAGAATTTCGGTCGGCACCATATATGCAGTTTGCAAATTCCCAAAAGTTTGTTGTGCGTCTTGCTTTTCTACCGGTGGCCGGTTATTCGTCACCGCAAAAACTGCCGCCGCCGCAACCGCTGTTTTTCCAGAACCAACATCACCCTCTAGAAGTCTCGACATTGGAAAATCTTTTTGCATATCATCAAGAATTGCCTCGATAGCAACATTCTGTGCATCAGTCAATTTGAAAGAATATCGGTCTGTAAATTTCTTGATTTCTTTTTTGTCATAATTTATTTTGAAAGCTTTTAGTTTTTTTCCTTCAACACGCTGTTTTTGTTTTTGTAATTGAATATAAAATATTTCTTCGAAAGCAAATCTTTTGCGGGCAGAAATTGCGTCGTTTTCTTTTTTTGGATTATGAATCCAAATCATTGCAGTTTTTAATGACGGCAAATTATATTTTTTTAGAATTTCTGCTGGAATCGGATCAATCATTTTTTCCAAAATTCCTGATTTAAAAATTTTCTGCAATGTATGAAAAAACCAATTCGAAGTTATTCCGCGAGATTCAGGATATGTCGGATGAAGTGTCGCCTCATTATTTGAAAACAGGGAACCGACTTGTCCAATTGGAATATCGTTCACTTTTTCTATTTTTGGATTTGGAATGGAAAAAATTCCTCCAGATTTTTCTGCAGTACTTGCGTCTATTTTTTCCCCAGATTTATTTTTGCTCACAACACCCTCGATTCTAACCAAATCATCAACATGAAACATTTTGGCAATATATGGCTGACTGAACCAAACTATTTTTATACTTCCAGTTTCGTCTCGGACTGTTGCGCGGGCAATCGGCGTTCTACCGCGAAAAGTTTTTCCAGTTTCAATATTTTTGATGTAACCATAAACAGTTGCCTTTGTACCAGCAGTCAAATTCTCGATTTTGTATTGATCAAAACTTTCGCCGTACTTTACCGGAAAATGATAAAGCAGATTCTCTAAATTTTGAATTTTCAATTTTGCCAATGCTTTTTTCTGTGATTCAGTTAGGCGAAAATGTGAATTTATTGTGTCAGTAAGTTTCATTTGCAGTTTCTTATGAGTTGATTATACAGTTTTTGGTATAGCAAAACAAAAATACTTTTCCTGGTCTCCCCCAGTCTTTTTTGGTCAAGTATAATTTGACGAAAAAAGGAAACGAGGATTGAACCAAGAAAAGTATTTATGTTTTGCTTTTATAAAATCAGATTATGACAAATGTTTTGAAACCAATTTTGTCATTTCGAACATATTAACCATTGCTTTTCCACCAAAAACCGCTTTTAGTTTGTCATCAGCGTTAATGTTTCTTTTGTTCTTTTCATCCTGCAATTTATTAGCCTTGATATATACCCAAAGTTTTTTTACAACTTCTGATCTTGGCATTGGTCCTTTTCCTACAACTTCTGCTAATTCTGGACTAATGTTCATTGGCTTCATAAATGCTGAATTGCTTTTTGCTGGCATA
>DAOLDC010000039.1:0-2619 GCA_035327525.1 Minisyncoccota bacterium
CCACCTATGATTTATTTTGGAATAGTTGGATTATTAATTATTTCCTACGCAATTTGGATTAGAGAAGAGATCCGACAAAATATTTTTTTCATAATAGGCGGATTGGCGCTGTTGGTTTATTCTATTTATATAGAAAATTGGATTTTTATCGTCTTACAGATAATTTTTGCATTTTCTGCTATTATTGAATTGACTAAATTATTAAGAAATAAAAACAAATAACCATGTTCGAAGACCAAACAAAAAAAGTCGATGTTGTAAAAATGCCTCAGGCGTTAGAAAAAGCCAAAGAAATAATGGCAGAATACAAAATTGATCCAGAAAGTTTTAGTGATCTGTATAATCCATCATCTGTAAATGATGACAAAAAATATGTTGCCGAAATGAAGATAAAATTTGACCTACAAAATACAGAACAATATGAAGTTATAAATAATCAATTGGCAGAAATTTTTGAGGCAATTATTTTTGACGAAGGGGAATCAGCAAATTGGTTTGGTGATAATTCATTTCTTATAAAAACTTCTGACTATGACGATATAAAAAATGGTGTAGATATGGTTGTTGAATATGACGAAGATGAGGGAGTTTCTAGAATTGCCGCAGCTATTGATGTTACCTTCAGTCATCTTGTTGGCAAAAAAATAGATAGAATAAAAAATGATATTCTGTCTGGTAATCTTGGACAAATAAAGTATTTTACATCTGAGGTTTCTAATATGCGTGGGGAGCTGAAGAAGATTCCGAGAATAATTATTGGTGCTGATGTTGATAGTGTCAGAGGACTTGCAAACGATTGGGTAGAAAAGAAATCAGATTATTTTGCAAAACATCCGATACAGTTTCAGATTTTTGAGCAGGCAATATTTCAATGCGAATATTTTGCAAAATTTGCCGCAGAAAATGGCCAAGAAGAAATCGCTATCGCTTATGAAAAAATGAAAGAAGTTTTGGAAAGAAACAGAGATAATAGGGAGTCTGATATTGGTAATGACCCAAAAATTCGTGACTCTTTCATGACTGATTTTTTGAAGTATTTTGAATAAATAATACTTTGAAATCAAATTTGAAATCAAAAATGCCAGAAATTATTGCGGTAGAAAAGGATTTTATAATTGTAAATAAGCCAGCAGGACTGGTTGTGCATCCTGATGGTAGATCAAAAGAAGGATCAATATATAACTCAAAAGATGAAAAAACTTTGTGTGATTTTCTATTGGAAAAATTTCCAGAAATAAAAAACGTTGGTGAACCTCTCGTAGTAAAAATTTTGAACAAAAATCCCACCGCAGACAAAAAATCCGACGAAAACAAAAATTCCACCCCTGCAAAAAAAATAATTACCGAAAAAATAATAGATCGTCCCGGAATTGTTCATCGTTTAGACCGAGAAACATCCGGCATTATGATAGTCGCACGCAATCAGGACTTTTTTGAATACATAAAAAACCAATTCAAAAATCGCGAGGTAAAAAAGACCTACCACGCATTTGTTTATGGAAATATCAAGCAAGATTTTGGAACAATTGATGTCCCAATTGCCCGAAATAGAAAAGATTTTCGACAATGGTTTGCTGGCGAAAAATCTAGAGGAGAATCTAGAGAGGCGTTGACCGAATTCAAGGTTCTAAAAAGGGCAGAGGACAAATCGGCAACTCTTATAGAGGTTTATCCAAAAACTGGCCGAACTCACCAAATCCGCGTTCACATGAAGCATATTTATCATCCAATTATTGCAGACACTTTGTACGCCCCAGATAGACCGAAACTGTTTGATTTCAAAAGAACTGCTCTACATTCAAGAAGTATAAATTTTACTGACATGGACGGAGTAGATCATTTTTTTTCTGCTGAATATCCGGATGATTTTGCTTTTGCTGTCAAAAATATTTGAATTTTGTCACCTTGCTTGATTAAATCTGCTACTTATGTTAAATTGTTGACCAATATGAAAACTTCACCGATAAATATGGAATCCAGAAAAAACCTTGATATGAGAACAGGGGATACTGTTCGTGTCTATCAAAAAATCGAAGAAAAAGGCAAAACCAGATTACAGCAATTCGAAGGCCTTGTTCTATCAAGAAATCACGGAGCAGAAGCCGGTGCCACTTTTACTGTCAGAAGAGTTTCTAGCGGACACGGAGTAGAAAAAATATTTCCATTATATTCTCCAATGATCGACAAAATAGAGGTTGTAAAAAGATCAAAAACCAGTCGAAGCAAACTTTATAATATTCGCAGACAAGCTATCAAACAAATTAGTAAGAGAATGAAAATGATGGCAGTCGATTTCTCAACAGAGGAAAAAGCCGACATTGCAAAAGTCGCAGACGCAACAGAATCAGCAGAAGAAGTGGCGGAAATAGTAGAGACATCAGAAAAAAAAGAAACAAAAGAGTCAGAACCAAAAAAATAATACCAAACTCCAAAATAAATAAAACTCCGTGGCACGCGCCGCGGAGTTTTTTTGTAAACCTCCTTTCTTCCGAATCAATCACTTTTGATTCGGATAATACCGTCATGTTGAATCGGAATTACTGCACCGAATTAATTCTTGTGTTTTTCAATCATTTCCGCCAAAACAGAAAATCTTTCCAGGGCCTCTGTCTTGGTGAT
>DAOLDC010000040.1:0-2206 GCA_035327525.1 Minisyncoccota bacterium
ACCTACCCGGTGTAAACGGGTTGCTCTAGCCAACTGAGCTAATCGCCCAACAGAACAAACAATAGCAAATAATTTGTTTGTAATCAAATTATCACGATTCTACTTTTTCAATCCCAGCTCAGTCAATAATTCGTCAGCAGATATTCTATTGCTGTCAGATTTCAATCCATCGACTTGATTAACAATCATCGTTCCGCGAATAATTTTTGCGTTTGGACAAAATTTGGAAACAATATCAAAAACTCTTTGAAGATGAAATTTTGAAGTGATGAAGAAACCACCAGTTTTTTCGTCCCACAAAAAATAAGAGTCAAAACCGAGTCCACGTGCTGCGGTAAATCCTAATAGGATTTTATTTTTTGGCTTTTTTGCATTATCTTCTGGTGCTTTTACCAAATTAAAAAGTACAGATCCAAACAATTTTGGTTCATAATTTTTTATACCTGATGATTCCATTTCTTTTCTTGCATCCAAAACACCCTTGATGGAATTATCAACCATTCTTCTTTGATTATCACAAACTTCAGAAAGGTTCGCCCGCTTTTTGTTAGCCATTTCAACTGTTGCTGATTTGGCTTCTTCTGTAGAAAATGGTTCGCGTGGATTTTTGCCACTTTTTATAATATTTACCAATGATTCAAAGGAAATTGCTTTTTGTAAACCATAGAGAGAGCGCCACCAGTCTTTCATAAAATATTCTCTGTCCAAAGGATAGTCTGCATTATCAATATCTGTAACAAAATCTACCAAATTATTTAGATACTTTTCTTCTTTTAGAAATTTTTCACGTAGTAAAATATCATAAACAATTTCTGTTGCAGAAGTTGCTCTACCTTTTTCAGCGCGATGTGGACCGTGATGATCCAGAAAAACCGTTCCATTATCAGTAATCAATGGGCCGTCCTCTTCACCAGTGTCTATGTTTAGACTACCCTCAACCCAATCACCTTTGGGCACAAAAGTCAGATGATTATAATCAATTTTTGCCAGCTCCATCAAATAAATAGCAGCGCGACTGTCCAAATCTGGTCGAAGAGACAAAATATCTTTGCCTTCTGAATCTTTTTTGTTTTCACCATGTATAACAATTTCATTAACGCCATCTTGCAACATTTTACCTATACGACGAGAGGTTTCTGCCTTATTTAATTTATTGATATTTTCCATTATTTAATTATACTCTTTTTTTTGGTGTCTTCCATGTGGAAAATGATAGTATTTTTGGTTGTTGTATTTGTGAAAAACATTATTAATACAACTTATAATACGTGATATGATAAATAAATGTCAAAATTTGATAGTAAAATATATGAAAGAGACATTTATGAGGATTCAATGTATTCTGCTTGGCTGAAGTATTCTAATGAAAGAGACATTCTAGAAGAAGTTCTAAAAAAGAATAAAGATTTATGGGTAAAAAAAAATAGCATCTCAATACTTGAGTTTGGTTGTGGTACAGGCTCTGCCGCAAAAAGGATTTTTAATATTTTAAATAGCGAAGGGATATCTTATGAATACACAGGGGTCGACCCGTATCAGGACCAGCTGGATAGATGGTCTGAATGGTTACCAAAAGGACAAAAAGTTTCCCTGGTTAAGGGTACAATTGAAGATTTTAGATCAAGTGAAAAGTATGATTTGGTTTTGGCAGTTCATTCTCTTTACTATGTAAATGATATTGGAGAAGCACTTAGAAGCATCAAAAATTTTGGGAAAAATGCAATAATTGTCCACCACGGAATGAAAGGAATAAATGAAGTACACGAGGCCTTTCGTTCTTTTGTAAAACTTGGCCCAAATATAATAAGTACTTACAAAGAAGTAAAACAGGAACTTGACGCTGAACAAATACCATATTTTTTTGAAGTAGCTATGTCTAGAGTAGACATAAGGGCCTGTCAAAATCCTAATAATGAAGATGGTAAGAAATTGATAAAATTTTTTCTTGAGCATTCAGAATTATCAGAAAAGATAATAGTGGAAGTCCGTACTTTTTTACGTACAAAGGGCGATTTTATGGAACAATATGTCGGGTATTTTTTCCTATAAGAGTTCGTGGCCCCGGCTCACTCGGCTCATAAGCTTCGCCTTTCGATTCCTTCATGAAGGTTAAAACAAACTCACCGACTCCTCTCGGAGCCAGTTCGTTGTTTTAATGTCCTCCCGGCAGGAATCGAACCCACATCAATGCCTTAGAAGAGCACTG
>DAOLDC010000041.1:0-2060 GCA_035327525.1 Minisyncoccota bacterium
AAAAATCTGGGTTGATGCATGGTCTGCCAGAATGGAATATATTTTGGGAAATACATTGTTGGCACTTTTGGAATATCCAGGAGCAACCTTGCTTGAAGTTAACAGAATGCTGGCTGACAAAAATTTTCGTAACAAAGTTGTGGCAAATATTAGTGATCCATCCGTAAAATCTTTTTGGGTTGATGAGTTTGCAAAATATACAGATAGATTTGCCGCAGAAGCTACTCCGGCAATCCAAAACAAAATTGGTCAGTTTACATCAAATCCATTGATTAGAAATATTATAGGTCAAGAAAAATCCAGTTTTGATTTGAGAAAAATAATGGATGATCGCAAAATTTTGATAATCAACTTATCAAAAGGTCGTGTCGGAGAACAAAACGCAAATCTTTTGGGAAGTATGTTAATTACAAAGATTTATCTTGCCGCATTGTCTCGCGCCGATATTCCAGATAGGGAATTACAAAAATTACCAAATTTTTATCTATATGTAGATGAGTTTCAATCGTTTGCCAATGAGTCGTTTGCCAACATTCTGTCAGAAGCTAGAAAATACAAATTGAATTTGACTATTGCACATCAATATATAGAACAAATGTCAGAAGAGGTTCGTGCAGCGGTTTTTGGAAACGTTGGAACAATGATTACTTTTCGTGTTGGATCTTTTGACGCTGAGGTTTTGGAAAAAGAATTTGCTCCAACTTTTACCGCTCAGGATATTGTGAATTTGGGCGCATTCCAATTATATTTGCGATTGATGATAAACGGAATCGGCTCGCATCCTTTTTCAGCCAGATCAATGCCACCATTAGAAAAGCCAGAAATTTCTATTGTCGATGAAATAATCAAATCTTCTCGTGAAAAATATTCTCATAATCGTCTAGGAATAGAAGAAAACATAAAACACAATTTGAATAGTGAAAATGAAACAGTCAACAAATCAGAAAACAAACCCCCAAAAAATAACTCTCAAAAAAATAATTTCCAAAAAGACGATTCGATAAGCGAAAAAGCTTTTTCAAAAAATAACCATTCTAACAAAAAAGATTTTGCGCAAACAAAAACCAGAACAATTTTTAATTCCAGTCCAATAGTCAAAAAAAGCCGTCCAATGATTGATGAAAAAACAAAATTAGAACTTCAAAAAAATATATCAGATACCAATAACCCAAAAAAAGACAACACCGACAATGGGGTATCATTAAAAGAAATGTCTACTCATACACATTATAAATCATCAAAAAATAACAATTTTGTTCAAAATAATTTACCAAAAACAAATGCTGGTTTTGAGAAAAACACAAATAATAATTTTATATCCAGTGAATCTGGTGGAAAAAACAATTCACTGCGTGAAGCATTGAATGCGGTCCTAAAGTCTATGCCCCAACAGACACCTGATGTTCAAAAAAAAACTGATATTCAAAAAATCGCGCCAGAGCAAAAAAAAGAAGAAATAAATAAAAAATTTAATAATACAAATACTAATAGTGTAGAAAAAACTGATGTTATTGCCGATAACTCAAACACAAAAAAAATATCAGACATTGAAAGTATTCAAAAAACCCAGGAACAAAATTCTCAAAAGGAAATTCCCGAAAGAGAGCTAAAAAATATTTTGGGTGTAGAGTAGTTGTATGCAATATTGAATAAATTTCCCAAAAGGATCAATTCTGATTTATCCACAACCGTCCGCTACCGCTTGCTTTTTTTGAAATATCTGCTATACTATTTTTGTGAGTGTAGGCATTAGCCTCCACGAACGAATATCTGCATAAGTCCCCGCTTCGGCGGGGATTTGTGTTTCTGGCTTTTTTTATTTATATTTACTCAATTCTGCCCGAAATTTTATCCAGAATCCAGCCTGATTTTGGTTAGATTTGTTCTAAATTCTGACTAAATCAATTTTCACAGCATGTGCACATTACCCTTGTTTATTACATAAAAATCTTGCTATACTAGTTGGGTAGGAGAATAGTTGTATAAATATCATTTACAAAAATTATGTCTTGTGGTGGTCAGTGCATCGCACTCACAAATAGATATTCGTTGGAGCTAGC
>DAOLDC010000042.1:0-2034 GCA_035327525.1 Minisyncoccota bacterium
AATTAATAAAAGACCGTCATCAAAATAATAACTCCCCACCATGTTAGGAAAGAAATGATCGATGCCATGCCCGCAATCTTTGTAAATTTTTTTACTTTGGCAGTATTCTGGGACCATTCGGGAACAATTTCATTAAATTTTGGTGAAATATACAAATTCAAAAAAATTCCGTTCAAGAAAATTACAAAAACCAAAATCATTTTGAACTGAAAAATCGAATAATCGACAAGCCCTTGTCTGGGTAAGAACATCAACAATCCTGAAATCGATATTAGCAACAACCCAATCCAAATTTGCAGTGACAACATTGAAGAAATTTTTATCATTCGAAATGCATTTTCTGGTTTCAACTTTATCCGCACAGCTGCTAGATCGCCGACAATTACGGCGCCAATTGCAATTATTGACCCAAAAATATGAAAGAACCTGATCACTCCATCATATTTCAAAATAAAATCAAAAAAATCTGTGCTCATGTTTTTTTATTTGAATCACTGTTACTGCCTTTTTCCAATTCGTCGTTGGATTCTAAACTATCACTTTTTTCCAATCCGTCGCTCATTTTATTTGAAAAAAATTCTCGTCGAATAATGCTAACCGCAAAGAAAATTGCGGTAAAAATTATTGCCAACGAAAGTGTGATAATAAAATATTTCAATTTTTATTTATTCTACAATTAGATTACCAACCATTCCCATTTGTCTATGAGATCCAACTGAACAGTAATATTCGAATGTGCCTGCTTTGTCAGCAACAAATTGAATTGTTTGTGATACACCATTATTTATAATATCAGTTTTTGCACCATCAAATTCATCAATCACAAGATCGTGTGGCATTCTACCTGTATTAGTAAAATTTATTTTGACCGTATCACCTACATTCACTTTTATTTCTTTCAAAGAAAAGAAGAAGTCTTCGCCATTTACAGAAAATTCTTTTGTCATACTGGGTGTACCCGGAGAAAGCCGATCCTCTTCGTCAATGTCAGCATTTTCTTCAATCACTTCTATTACTTTTTCATCAGTATCCATATTTATTTCTGTATTTTTGGTTTTTTGACTAACAAAAATAATTCCCAAAATTAGAATCAAAATAACCAATAATATAATCAACATTTTTTTGTTCATATTTTTTACTTAAAATAATAAAATTCACCTGACTTACAAAAATATTTTATCATCGAAAATAAAAAAACGCCACCTTTTTTGTGGGTGGCGGATTGTGATTATTTCTACAATTTTCCGACATTATTCTGTCGGTTTTTCCGGAATTGACCGGAGCAACAAATGAACGATTTCATTTGTGAGATGACTCGCCTGTACATGTGTTGGATTTTCGGAAATCTCAACAAATTTGAGGCGATTTAATCTGTCAGAATATGTGACGATCCTAACATTGTTTTTTATAGCCCCAATGTAACCAATTTCCACCATCACAGCTCTAAATTCGGAAAAATTCAGAATTTGATAACTGTTGCTTAGTTGATTAATTATATAATCAACTTCGCTAAAGTGAACTGCGATCGCAAAAAATGGCAAATTACCAAAACGTAGTATTTCAATCTCCTCCATAAAATGAATACCATCTTCATATACGGAAAGAACTGTTATGAAATTTTTTTCTGGTTCTGCCACTTTTCTTGCGGTAGACGATTCAATTGACGACGGTTCGACAAAATATGCCTTTGCCGTCAAAGCAAGAAACATGACTATTCCGACAACTATCGCCAATGCCACCTTCATGATTGATTTAATCATTATGACTCTCCGTTTTGTGAATGTTCTGTTTTTTATGATTCGGAAAATTCCTCATCTAATTGGCATTTATACAACAAAAAAGATTTTGAGTCTAGTTTTTAAATAATTGTCTAAATACAATAATAGGTTTACACTTACCCACATCTCCTTTGTGCATATAAATAAACACTGTATAATGGAGTACATCTTGATTTAACAAGAAATTTTAAAAAATAATTAAAAAAATATGCCAGCAAAAAGCAATTCAGCATTTATGAAGCCAATGAACATTAGT
>DAOLDC010000043.1:0-1958 GCA_035327525.1 Minisyncoccota bacterium
TTAATTCAAATTCAAACTTTCTGGATCTTTTTTTGAATCTTTGACAAAAATTCCTTGCGCTTCCAATAATTTTTCATATTCTTCCCTTTCTAGGGTTTCTACTTCGATCAATTTTCTGGCCAAAATGTCTAGAACTTTTCGATTTTCAGTCAAAAGTTTTTCCGCAGTTGCTCTGGCATTTTCTAGCATTTTTGAAATTTCATTATCTATTTCATCAGCAAATTTTTCTGAATAATCTTTGTCATCAGAATATTGACCAAGTATTGCTCTACCTTTTGCGCCCTCTAGTGCAATTGGACCAAATTTTTCTGACATTCCAAATCTAGTAATCATATCTCGGGCCAATGATGTTGCAACTTGTAAATCGTTCGATGGACCAGTTGTAATATCACCAAAAATCATTTTTTCGGTAACATATCCACCCAATGTCATCGCCAAATCATCCAAAAATTCTTTTCGTGATTGTAATTTTCGATCTTCAGATGGAAGTTTCAAAGTGTAACCACCGGCGCGACCTCGTGCAATAATGGAAATTTTGTGAACGGGGTCTGCATTTGGTAACAGAGACGCGACCAGGGCGTGCCCAGCTTCATGATATGCGGTAATTTTTTTCTCTTTTTCGGATAACAAATGACTTCGTCGTTCTGGACCCAACATAACTTTTTCAATTGAACGAATCATATCAAATTGCGAAACCTGTTTGCGATTTTCTCGAGCCGCCAGAATCGCTGCTTCGTTCACAAGAGAATACAAATCTGCTCCAGAAAATCCAGGAGTTCTTTCTGAAAGCACAACAAAATTAACATCTTCCGCTAATGGTTTGTTTCTAGCTTGCACTCGCAGAATTTCCTCACGATCTTTGCGATCTGGTAAATCGATTGTAACTCGTCGGTCAAATCTGCCCGGTCTCAAAATAGCAGGATCCAATACATCTGGCCTGTTTGTAGCTGCCATCACAATCACTTTGTCGCTAGGCTCAAATCCGTCCATTTCCACCAAAATTTGATTGAGTGTCTGCTCTCTCTCATCATTTCCACCACCGACTCCGACACCTCTAGCTCTACCGACAGCATCAATTTCATCTATAAAAATAATAGAAGGGCTAGCCGCTTTTGCCAATTTGAACAAATCACGCACGCGACTTGCTCCAACTCCGACAAACATTTCGACGAATTCAGAACCAGAAACAGAAAAGAAAGCGACTCCCGCCTCACCCGCTGTCGCTCGTGCCAACAAAGTTTTTCCAGTTCCCGGAGCACCCATCAGCAAAATTCCTTTTGGAATTTGTGCGCCAATTTCTAGGAATTTTTTTGGATTCTTCAAAAAATCTACAATTTCCATCAATTCATCTTTTGCTTCTTTTGCACCGGCAACATCTTTGAAAGTAACTTTTTTCTTATCAGTTGGATTTGATAATCGGGCGTTCGATTGTCCAAATGTGAATGCCTGCATTCCAGCCCCTTTGACCTGTCGTGACAAATACCAAATCAAAAAAATGATAAAAAATAGTGGAATCAAAAATGGGGCAATAACAAGTAGCCAATATCCAAAACCGCTTTCTCTTTTTACATCAATAGTTAGTTTCGACAGATCATCTGGAGTCAATCCGTAATTGACCAGGGTGTCAGAAAACGCTGCGCCAGTTTCTTTTTTTGTTTTTCGCAGAATATCACTATCAACATATTTTGCTTCGATATTATCTCCGCTGACAATTATCGATTCAACAATTCCAGCTTTTATATCTAGAGTTAGCTGAGATAATGCAACATCTTCTGTTTTTTTATTATCACCAGCAACAAGAGAATACAAGAATACGATCATTAATAAAATTAATACTGTTGTAAAAAAATTCCCCCACATTCCGTTCATGTTTCTGCCAATTGGTATTTTTCTGATTTTTTTATTTTTCGGTTTTTTTTCTATTTGCATACATAACATCTTACAATAAAAAATTGATT